>DASTKD010000648.1:0-5758 GCA_035716135.1 Ktedonobacteraceae bacterium | reverse complement strand
GGCTCTGTGGCGCGAGTCGTTTGAGTTGTGGTACCGTCGCGTTCCACGAAGCTGTGTAGCCATGCACATCAACGCCTAGCAGGTCCTCTTCGTTACCAAATTCGTAATACACGACGCTATTGCCAAAGATGGCGTTCATGTCGTTGACGATGCGCGAGTCATCGGCTAACACGGTCGGGTCTACTGCTCCGTGCAGCACAATCAGCGGCACCGCGCCCAGCGACTTGATCGTCTGCGCGGCCTGTATTTCTGTGGCCTCTGACAGACTGGAACGCACCGGCATCCGTATGATGCGCACATGCATTTGTTGCAACTGGCTGCGCGCGCTGGCCGATGTCAGAACCTGGTCATTGCTATCAAAAAGTCCCAGGTTGGTACCGAACAGTAGCGGCGACACGGGAGGCGCGAGTTGTACTGACCCGTTATTATTCTGTTGCTCGACTCCTGCGTGCGCGCCGCTCAAAGCGTGGCTTGCAATTCCCCAGATGCCTACACCCAGGATGGTAACAAGCAGACCGAGTGATACGAACATCTTGATGCTACCCGGCTTCCCCGGCTTTCCTGGTGTCTTTGCCATACGTTAGAAACTCCTTTAATTCCCTCGTACCCGATAGTCCTATCGTGTTTACCGGTACAGGTTCATTTGTGAAGATGTATCCCACGCTGAATATAGCATCAACCTGTGCATAGAAGAGGTTCTATTCGCGGAAAATGGTACCATTGCGCTATTTTCTGGTTAAGAAATCTCCACCAGAATCGCGTTTTCCGGTTAAGAATTGGCGGTTTTTTTGCGGGGCATATAGCGCAACAGGATTGCGCCCGCTGCCAGTGGCAACAGCCAGGCCCAGCCTCCCGTGGTATCAGACCACTGGAAGCCCGGCAACCCGTGTACAAAGTTGCGCGCGGGAGCCGTAATCAGGCAATAGAGGGTCAGCATACTGATGGTGAGCAGGCGCGCGGTCCAGGGAGTGCGCATGAACCATAGACGCCAGGGAAAGATGTGCGGCTGGTTTTCGCTGGTGGCCTCTTCATCGGAAGCTTCTAGCAGCGCGAAGAGGCCGAAGAAGGTGATGAGATACCAGGGCCAGAACCAGGGCGAGCCAATCGCGCAATACAATATCCACACTACCGCCATCCAGTAAATAAGGCCGCGTAGCGAGCGCAGGTGCCAGGGAGCGCGTACCATACGCCAGAGTATGACGAGGAATAGCAGCACAAAAATACCGGTGCTGAAGGTATGCATAAAACGCTCGGCGGGTGAATCAACCGGCGCGCCCGATAGATCACCAAACCATCCGGCGACGGCGTTATAGCTGTGCGCCAGTAAGTCAGGGACGCTATTGATCGTGCGATAGGTGGCGGGATTGACGCGAAACACGTTGAAAATAGCCCCACCCTGCCAGAAAGGGGCATAAAACAGCACAATAATAGCTACGTAACTTGCCAGTGTCGCGCCCGCCTGTTTTAACCTGCGACCCGCCGGTGCCTGCATCCAGATGTAGCAAAGCAGCGCCGGTGCCAGTAATACGATATTGATTTTTAGACACGTACCCAGCGCCAGTAAACACGCGGCTGCTATCGGCGTGCGCAGATCAGGCGGGATGCGCTCAATACCCAGCTTGAGCGGGCGCATTAGAAGCTCAAATTTGGGCGCGAGCGCAAATCTAAGCCCGTGTAAAAGCCTGTCGCCCGATGATAGGGCGGAGTCGAGGGAACGAGGGCGATTCTGTGCCTGTCCATCAGTCTGCATCTTCCTGATCTTATCCTTCGCCAGTACCCAGATCATGAGCAGGACGAAGACTAAAAGCACGGCGTCGTTATGCGCATTGACACATGCCTCAAAGAGCAACAGGGGATTCCAGGCGAAGGCCAGCGTTGCGCGGATGCGTTTGCGCGTTGCTAGCGCGGGTTGGCCGTTGAGCTGTTGTAATTGGCCGGAGATGAGCCATACCAGCCGCGTTGAGATCAGATGCATGATAAGGCCCGTCACGCGCAGGGCAATGACCATCGGCATGATGTAGGTATTTCTGAAAATGGCAAGCATCCATTGCAGGGTAGTGGTGATAACAGCCCATGTGGGACCATAAGCCGATGGCTGGTCTACCCAGAAGACGTAATTGTAAACAGGATCGCTTCGTATAGCTGTTGGCAGGGTGGTCAAAGGATTGAGGTTGTGTAGTACCCCCATACGCGCATAAGCGATGTAGGAAAACAGGTCTGGCGACGTAACGACAGGAATCAGCATATACAGGCAGCCAATTAGCAGCGTCGAACAGATGATGAAGCGCAGGGAAACAGAGCCGGGCAGGCGGCGCAGCGCCCACAGATAGACTGCGAAAACAGCTATGAATGCTACAAGCAGCATTGATATCGCAAACCAACCATCCATGAGTCCGGGCGTGGGCGTGGCATACTGGAATGGCAGATGGGGAAGCAGCGGTCGCTCAGGGAATATGAGCATGGCGGGCAAGACAGGCCAGCCCCCCATTTGCGTCAGCAGCGCATCATGGAACCACAGGTCGCGCAATGGCAATGCGGCATCTAAAAGCAGGATGGCGGCGACCATCGCTACGAGTATGAGGGCAACAGAAAGCAAACGGGTAGGAGTTCCGCCGGGAGGACGTTTCTGCTTACCCGCATAGGCATTGTCTTGCGAAGCTATGATGTCCTGGTCTTCTACATGTTCGACACTTATTTTCATGAGCGCTTAAATGCAACAAAGCTCCGTCAGGACAAAGAAATGTTGCTTGCCTTCTGTGAAATTCAACGGTAACTGTAGGGACGCGATTTATCACGTTCAATAACAATCGTAGTACCGTTGAGGAAATAGAGAGCATGTCTTGAGAAATTCTTGACGTTTATCTGTTACAATAACGCCCAGAAGCCATCTCAAACGATTGGTATCAAGCACTAAGACGAAATGGAATCTGCATAAGTCACGAATAAATTGTAATAGCATAAGCTGGAGCAATGTAATATGGATTCGTCATTCTCTGACCAACCGACCGAGTCGCAAGATGCGTTCTATGCGCCACCCGACCCCGGCTATCAACCGGACGCGGGTGAACCAACTATACCCATGCAGCCTGCTACCGCGTCGCCCATGCCAGCCAGCCCGAACGCCCCGCGCACGCCTGCGCGCCGCCGGTTTATGGGCAAATCGCTCGCTGGCCTTGCCGCGCTGGGTGGCGTTGGCGTCGCTGCCGCCGCTGGTGGCGTGGCGCTGGAACAATGGATTCAACATGGAGGATTGGGCAATACATCGCACGGCCCGATGGCAAGCGAGGTGCAGATAGGGCATCTATTGCGCCGCGCCGGGTTTGGAGCCACCTCCGGCGAACTGACCCTTTACAGAAACCTGGGCTTTACCGGCGCGGTAGATCGCCTGCTTAACTACTCGCAGGTTCCTGATGACGCGATGGAGAATCGCCTGAAAGCGCTGAACCTCAATCTCAACTCGCCCACCGATCAGCAGCGCTGGTGGTTGTTGCGCATGGCCTGGACGCAGCGCCCGTTGTTGGAGAAAATGACGCTTTTCTGGCATGGCGTCCTGACCAGCAGTTTTCGCAAAGTTGGCGGTCCAAAAGCCTACATGCGCATGATTATCCAGAATAACTTCTTACGCACCCATGCCTTTGACACCTTCGACAACATCATGCTGGGCATTACCAGCGACCCGGCCATGTTGTTCTACCTTGATTTGACCAAAAGCCGCAGAACCATGCCCAACGAGAACTACGCCCGCGAAATGATGGAGCTGTTCACGATTGGCCTGGGGCATTATACACAGGTAGACGTTTCCGAGGGAGCCTCCGCGCTGACCGGCTGGCATGTGAAGGGCCTCACTTCTCAATACTATCCCGCCGATCACAACAACCTGACCAAAGTTTACCTGGGGCATACCGGCAACCTGGATTATAAGGATGTCATCAAGATTCTCACCAATCATCCCGCCACGCCCATGTTCCTGGCGCGCAAGCTTTTCACGTTCTTCGTCTATGAAAATCCCTCGGCTGACGATTTGAAGCCGCTCGCCGATAGCTACGTACAGAGTGGTCACAACATGGGCGCGGTCATGCGCACGCTGCTCCTGTCGCCGCAGTTCGCCTCGACACAGGCGTATCGAGGCCGCGTCAAGTCGCCCGTGGAATTTACCGTTGGCGCATATCGCACACTGCTGGGTACCGCAGGCGATGGAGCAGGTCTACCGGCCATCACGACCCTGATGGGACAAACGTTGTTTGACCCGCCCAATGTCGCCGGCTGGCCTGGTGATAAGGTGAGCGCGTTATGGCTCAACAGTGGCACCTGGATGACGCGCCTCAACTACCTCGATCTTTTGCTGGTGCGCGGCACTGCGGCGAAAGCGGGATCAACCCCGCCGGTGGACCTGCAAAACATCGTCACTACCAATAAGATCACTTCGCCCGAAAATTTTGTCGATTACTTCGCCTCGTTCCTGTATGATGGCACGCTCGACAGCGACCGCCGCACGCAATTGATTAACTACTTCAACGCCAGCGATAGCGGCAGAAGCGCCACCCGCGTCACATTGAGCGGTGGTCAGAGCTACCCGATCAATCGCGTGCGCGGCACCCTGTACCTGATGATGGCAGCGCCTGAATATCATCTCAATTAAATAAGGAGCATTTCCTATGAAACTCTCGCGCAGAGCAATGATAAAAGATGGCATGTTAGCGGTATCAGCCGGTATGATTATGCCCGCCATATTCAGTCGCGGCGTCGCCTCGGCCATGTCGCAATCGCTGGATGGCTCGCGTATCGCGCAGACCGCCACTGATCGCACCTTGATCGTCGTACAAATGGCGGGAGGCAACGATGGCCTCAATACGGTGGTGCCGTATACCGACCCGCTTTATATTAAATTGCGCCCCACGCTGGGCATACCGCAATCAAAAGTGCTGACGCTCGATACGCGCCTGGGGCTGCATCCCAACCTGGCCCCCCTGAAGAAATTGTGGGACGCGGGCCACCTGGCGATTGTCGAGGGCGTGGGCTATCCCAACCAGAGCCTTTCGCACTTCCAGGCTATGGACATCTGGCAAACGCTCGACTTGAGCGGCAACGGCAATGATGGCTGGCTGGGCAAGTTGGTGGCCGGCCTGGTTGACCAGCAGGGACACCCTTTCAAGTCGCTCGATATTGGGGTGCAGACCGCTCAGGCTCTGCAATCGATCACCACGCAGGTACCGACCGTTGCCAGCGTCAAATCGTATGCCCTCGCGCCCGATCCCGCCGATGGGGACGGCGGCAACGCGCGTTTGCAGGCGCTCATGAATCTCTACAATTCCTACCCCAAAACGGCTCCATACGCGGCTTTGCTCGACACCACCGCTTTGAACGCGCAGGATGGCTCGCGCCAGTTGCGCACAGCCGATGCCACCTATCGTCCTGCCGTGACCTATCCCACCGGGCCATTTGCCGCCGGACTCAAAATTCTGGCCGAGGCCATCGTGCAGGATTTAGGCTTGCGTGTGGGCTACGTCACCCTGGGCGGCTTCGATACGCACGCCAACGAGCAAACCACCCACGACGCCTTGATGACCACCCTTGCTAACGGCCTCTCCGCCTTCTACAACGACCTCGCCGCGCACGGCAAAGCCGATAACGTGGTCATTATGACGTGGTCAGAGTTCGGTCGCCGCGTCGAAGAAAACGGCAGCCTGGGAACCGATCACGGCACCGCCGCGCCCATGTTCGTGCTGGGCAGCCCCATCAACAAGGGCATCTTCGGCGA
>DASTKD010000647.1:0-2615 GCA_035716135.1 Ktedonobacteraceae bacterium | reverse complement strand
CTTCCATCCTGGCGATGTTGTGGCACACATCGTACACCAGCGGCATATCTTTCGGACGCGCCCGGCGACCAAAGACGGTAGCAAAAGCCTGTCGCACCCCGTTCATCAATAACTGGCGATTAGCCCAGGCAAAGTTGGCTCCGCAGGCCATAGCGGACAGGTACGCTTTGCCCAGGTTCGATTGCAATGGCAGGCAGGCCAACTGGCGATCAACCAGGTGAAAGCCATAATCCTGCTGCTTCGATTCCGCCAACTGGATGTAATCCTCGGCTATCTGGTGTCCGAAGCCGCGCGAGCCGCAATGGATCGTAACCACAATCTGCCCCGTGTGTCCAATGCCCATAGCTTGCGCGGCTGCTTCATCGTAAATGTGTTCGACGACCTGCACCTCGCAGAAATGGTTTCCCGAACCCAGGCTGCCCAGTTGCGACATACCACGCTGCATGGCCTTCGGGCTAACCGCGTCGGGATCAGCGCCGGCAAGACAGCCGTGTTCCTCGGTCACTTCCAGGTCCGAGGGAAAACCATATCCATCCTCAATCGCCCAGGCAGAACCGCGTACCAGCACTTCGCGCATCTCGCCCTGCGACAGCCTGCGCATACCTGCGGTACCGACGCCGGACGGCAAATTGTTAAACAGTTCATCAGCCAGTTTATCAACCTTGCCTTTTACCTGGTCGCGCAACAGGTCGGTTGCCAGCAGGCGCACACCACAGTTGATGTCGAAGCCGATACCGCCCGGCGAAACGACGCCGTACTCAGCATGAGTGGCGGCAACACCACCGACCGGAAAACCATAACCCCAGTGAATATCCGGCATCGCCAGCGAATGCCCGACGATGCCCGGCAAAGTTGCCACATTCGCTACCTGGTGCAGCGCGTTATCGTTCAACATCTGCTCGATCAGTTCGTCGTCGGCATACACCATGCCCGGCACGCGCATCTCCGGGTTGAAACGCTGCGGAATCCGCCAGCGAAACGGGTCAACCCGCTCTAACGGGATTTTCTCCTTAGAATCGCCCATGAGATTGCTCCTCTTGACTATATATCTGGCACATACAACGAAAACATGCCAGAGCGGTATAACGTTATGAAGTGGATGGATGCTCACATATATTGCACGCGTAAGTGAGCTAAAAAATGTGGTTGCCGCCAGTTGCCATTAGATGTCGAAAATGACGGTGGCGCGATAGCCACCCTCGACCTGTTCCACGACAGCCTCGTGCCAGGTAGCAGCTTTAATGGCGCTACTCAGGTCATGCCGTTGCGCGTCGTAAGCTTCCCCGCACACGATGGCGCGCAGACTTATCTCCGTGAGGTCGCCAATTTCAAAGCGGCGAAAGATGAGGTATTCGGTGTCGAAGAGAAAAATCAGTTCATTCAGCCAGTTGACCAGTAAAGAGACGGCATCGTGGCCTTCCACGTTGATCTCTCGACTGACCTGGATGCGCACCTGTTCAGGCGACACCATCAGACTCTCCATACCCTCCGCGACATGCGCGAACAATTCGCGTAAGTCGCTCCCAGAGGCATGAAGACCCACATCGGCTGTATGCTCAAACACTTCATAGGGTTTCGCCGCGAATTCCGACATCACGCTCTCTCTCGCAGCACGGGACTGGCAGCAATGGCTCGATTCGTAGATAGTGTTTGCATTATTCTTCCTGTCCTTTCCCTGTGAAGTATCCGGTACATTGACAGAATAACAGCTATTTTGCGGTTTGTCAATATGTTTTTTTAAGCACTTGACAGAACAGTCTAAATTCCGTTATAATATGTCGTATTACGACATAGTGAGGTGCAATGGATTTTCATCAGGAAATATCAGTAAGCGAGTATCAGGCTCTGGCCGAATTTCGCTATCAATTGCGCCGTTTCCTGCGTTTTAGCGAGGAGGCGGCGCGCGCCGTGGGTCTTGAACCCCAGCAACACCAATTACTTCTTGCGCTCAAAGGCTTGCCCGAACAGCGCACGGCGACAGTTGGTGAGTTGGCAGAGCGCTTGCAAATTCAGCACCATAGCGCGGTTGAACTCATCAATCGCATGGTGGAACGCGATCTGATCGAGAGATCGCGCGACGAAAACGATCAACGACGAGTAAACGTTAGTCTTACCGAAAATGGGGATGAAGTGCTACGCAGGCTTTCATTACTCCACCATGAGGAACTGCGCACAACGGGGCCTGCCCTTGTGTATACCCTTATGGCTCTAACCGACAAAGGTAACAGCAATGGCACAAGGAGCAAATAGCTTGAGTACGTCCATCTCAAATCTCTGGCGCAAATTCGTACACACGGTAAGCAACCTGGGCAATCATGAAGCCCTGGGCAAACTGGGAGATTTCACGACCGATCCCCGTGTGATACTTATCTCGGGTATGGCTATCGTTATCGGTGTTATAAGCGCATTCATAGCGTTGATTTTGCTCAGGCTTATCGGCCTGTTCACTAACCTCTTCTTCTTCGGACGCTGGGGTACCGCTCTTATTTCACCGGCTGGCAATCATCTGGGCGTCTTTGAAATACTCGTACCTACTATAGGTGGTCTGATCATTGGTCTTATGGCCCGCTATGGCTCAGAGCGTATTCGCGGGCATGGTATTCCCGAAGCAATCG
>DASTKD010000646.1:0-4119 GCA_035716135.1 Ktedonobacteraceae bacterium | reverse complement strand
TAATAGCCTCCCTGATGGTTTCCCACGCGCCATTCGTGCGCCATTGCTCGACCAGCTTGCCAGATGCGCGCAGACGCCCGGCGTCGAGGGGAGACGGTTCGGCGGCACGTCCTGCCGGTTCGGGTATTTCGCTTGAGAGTCCTACGAGTTGCTGTCCGACGGCGCGAAAGAAGGCGCGGGCGCGGCCATAGCCCATTGCTTCTATGAGCGCGGGTATCAGACAGACATCGTATGCGCTGAACGGGATATGGGATTGGGATACTCGTAATTGCGCCAGCAAATTCTGTGTTTTCTGCTCGAAGCGCAACATGCCAGCATGTTGCAAAAGAGCGGAATGCGCTTCTCCACTCATCGAAGGAAGAATACACTGGCAGGGCCACAGGGGCTGCGGGAAAATAGCCGGGACGAGGTCGTTCAGCGAACAGACGGGTACGGCGCGTCCATCCTGACGCAGCACGGGGCCAGCGCTATCGAAGATGAGTACAACGTGCAATATGACATTGTTATAACGCGGGTCGGTATGATGCTGGTGAGCGTACCAGTCGCTGCAACGAATATGAAATTCAACATCGCCAGTAATACGTCCTTTTGACATACTGGCGTGTTCAGGCGCGAACTGGAGTACGGCATCGCGCACATCCGGTCCCTGGGGGCCACCAGAACGCCCGGCATAAAGCAGGCAACAGGCTTCACCGCTTATCAGGGGCAAAGCTTGCGCAAGCGGCAGGGCGTGCCAGCGATGCGCAAGGTCCTGTTCGAGAATTCCAGGGCGACCGGGGGAGCCAAGGCGACCGCAAGGGTCGCCCCTACCATACACGCCCTCTGCCAGTCGCCTCCTCGTAATATTGTAGGGGCGACCCTTGCGGTCGCCCTGGCCCACTTCCTTGCGGTCGCCCTGGCCCATGTTCTTGTCCTCGTCCCGGTTCTCTTTCGCGCTCACGATTGTTCCTGCGGGCGCGTGACGGGAATTTTCGTGGTGACATCGGCTTCGTCATCATTTTCTGGCGCGTGTTCATGAGAAGCTACAGGCGATGAAGGAATTTCCAGACCATTTTGCTGCTCGCCGGCGACTTCTAACAGCGTGACGTGATCGGCGGCGGCGAAGGCCATGCCTTCGGCTACTTCCGCGTCGGCTTCTGCGTTCATGGCCGCGTTGACTGCCTGTTCCTCGTTGGCTTCGGCATCGGCTAAGAAGGCTTGCGCGCGTGTCACGGCATGTTCGGCGCGCCACAGGGACTCTTGAGCCTCTTCGCCACTCAAGGCACCGCTATCGATGGCGGCACGTATCTCGGCTAATGCCTGCTCCGCCTCCTGCGCCTGGCGACGAGCCTCGCGGGTTTGTTTGCTGCTGATCTCGGCGATGACCTCTGCTTTGGCGGCGCGTTCAGCGGTGATATGGGCAATGGTCTCGGCGGTTAATGCCTCCGTCAGTTCTTCGTCTTCCTCGATGCTGGCAATCTCTTCAGGCGTGGCGGGCGACTCGGCCTCCTGTGACGCTGCCGGGGTTTCGTCCACTTGAGTAAGCAATTGCTCTGCCTCAGCCACCAGGGATGCGGCTTCGTCGGCGGCGCGCGCGGCCTCTTCGGCGACACTGTTGGCCTGCTCCGATTCGGCCTGCAATTCAGAGAGTTCTTGCGCGACGTGACGCGCCGAACCAGCCTGGTCGAGACGAGCGGCGATTTCGCTGGCGCGTTCAGCCGCCAGGCGAGCATTCTCTTCAGCGGCCTCAGCAGCGGCGCGCGCTTCGCTCACCAGTTGTTCCGCGTCTTCACGCGAAGCCGGTGTTTCAGGCACAGCCGCCAGTGGCATTTCCACGACCATGACCACTTCTTCACTGACCATAACCTCTGATGAACTCTCATCGCTGACAGTCGATGTTTCAGGCGTATCGCTCTGTATATCTGACATGGACACCGCGCCCGGCTCCAATTGTTGGCGAAGGAGCGCAAGACGACCTTCGACGCGCTGCAAGCGGGCGCTGCGCTTTTGCAGGCGCGCTTCGGCTCGCTGGAAGCGTTCCAGAGCTTTGGCCTGCGCCTTACGCGCCTCTTGCAGGCGTTCAAGCGTGCGCTGCTCCTGCTTATGTAGCTTCTTCAATTCATCGCCGCCGGGCATCTGCCCTTCTTGAGGAGTGGACATATCATCTTTCATTGAAGCTTTCCTCCTACTTTTTGCCTTGAGATTTGCTGGAACGTTAAAAAGGATACAGCATGAGATGAAATATTGCAATGTAGTAGAACGTCATTTTATAGCAAAATCGGGTATGTGGCACAATATTTCCGCGCTCATCCGTTCAAAAATTATGGCAATCATCTAATCTGTGCAAATAAATGTATGAAAGAGGAGAAATCTCCTATGGACAATACCCCGCAAATGCCGCCTGCCTACCAGGGGCCGGAACAATATCCGTCGCAATCACCATCGTTCCAGGAATATGCCTATGCTCCCCCACCACCACAGCAGGCATACCAGCAGCCAGCGCCAGGACAACCCTATCAACAATATCCACAGTACCCGCAATACCAGCAGATGCCCCCAAATCAGGGAGTTCCACCAAACCGGCAACGGGCCATGCCCTGGCGTAGGGCAGGGCGCTATAGTTGGATGAGAAACGCCAGTGGTAGCGCGTTGATGCTGCGCGGCGGCCTGATGGCTGTCACAGGTATCGTCATTACCGCCATATCCTACACGAACGCTCAGTCCCAGGCGGAGAGCGGCGGCTCCGGCACCTATATCGTCTTCACCGGCCTGATTGTGTTTGGCGTGATCTACTTCTTTATCGGCCTTGTGCGCTGGCTCAAGACGCGCCGCTAATTTTGCTCACCACTTCATGCGTTCTTTCAGGCTGACATAGCGCTGGTTGCCGATGACGAGGTGATCGACCAGTTCGATGTCTAATTGACGCCCCGCCTGCACGAGTTGTTCGGTTACGGCGATGTCTTCGGGCGAGGGCGTCGGGTCGCCGCTGGGATGGTTATGGCAAATAATGACGCCCGGACAGTTACGGATGACGGCAGGGCGGTAGACCTCGGCGGCGCGTAAGACGGAGCTATTGACGGTTCCCTGGTAGCGACTGATGTTCTCGACCACCTGATTTTTCGTATCGAGGGTGAGGATACGCATTTGCTCGTGGTCAAGAAAGGTCATCTCCATCATGACCAGATTGGCCGCATCGAGAGGTGATTTAATCTGGTATCTCTCATCATTTTGCGCGACACCCAGACGCCGCCCGATCTCCAGCGCCGCTTTCAACTGGGCAGTTTTGGCCTCGCCCAGTCCATATTCCGCGCACAATTCCATAAATTCGGCGCGCATCAAGCCGCCGAAGCCACCATACTTGATGAGGAGCTTGCTCGCCAGTTCGATGACGTTCTCCTGGGTCGTGCCGGTGCGCAAAATGATCGCCAGCAATTCGGCATTGGAGAGTACGCGCGCCCCGTAGTTGCGTAGCCGTTCGCGCGGCCTCTCTTCGCCGGGCATATCATGAATGGTAGGATGGTATTCAAGCTTCGTTTCTGACTTCGCAGGAAACGCGACGATCTTCTCACTTTTTTTCTCGACGGCTGGCATAAGCGGGCGCTGCTCCTTCCACACATTTCCGTAAGAGTAACGGAATATGCTGGAAAAAGCAAGAGGCAAAATAGGGCAGTGGGCGACTATCCCTTCAAGACAGGGAAACAGTGATTAATGCCTTTTTCTATACACATTGGCATAATAGAACACTGCGGCGAAGACATTCATAAAAATGAATGCCAGCGTCCAGTAAAACCTCTCGTTACCAGTGATGTCACTATTCCCACCAAAATCCCATGCCATCCATAGCCAGAATCCTCCCGCCAGTAGAGATAAAATCAACGGAATTACAATTAGCCTGCTATCCATCGCAGCTCCCTGGATTGTGAGTGTGCCAACATCCATGATATTCATTTTCTTCTCATTCTTCTCAAAAGCGGGCTTATGCTTAAAGTATATCTGGTTGTTCGGAAAATATCAATGGTATTTTTCTCGATCTGGCGTTACATTCAGCCGTTCGATTCCCAACGACTTGAAGCACGCCCAATTCATGAATTGGGCGCGCTTCAAGTCGTTGAAACTTCTTTATCAGGGCTGATGAATGAT
>DASTKD010000645.1:0-2930 GCA_035716135.1 Ktedonobacteraceae bacterium | reverse complement strand
AAATAGGGCGCAAAGGTCTTATAGAGGAAATGGTAGCCGAGCCGAGAGGCGCTTTGCTCGATGGCCCAGACCTCCCGGCATAGCTCAAGCAGCCTGGTTTTGTGGGCATCGACTGTTTTGGTGGTGATACAGAGGCGTTCTGCCACTTCCTGGATGTTCAAGCCCTCGGCGAAGGCGCGCAGCACGTCTAATTGACGCTCGGTCGCCTTTTGCGCCACCTGGTCGCAACACGTTCGTTCCAGTGAGTCTATTTTTCTCTTCTGGAAATGGGACGTTTCTTGAGCAGTGCTGACGCTTTGAGAGAGATCAGAGAAGTAGGCCCCCCAGGGGACAAAGTGCCGCTCGATAAGGTGGACATTGCTCTGAGAAGGGACATGCATGAGGCTCCCTTCGCTGGCCTGTCTCTGTACGGCTTCGGGAGTGTAGATGTGCCAGATATGGTCAGAATGGGAAAAGTTCAGGAGCGCGGCTTCGGTGGAGATGGAGGACATCAAACGTCTCCCGCCGGTGATAGAGAGATGAATGCAGCGATGCTGGCGTTTGAGACTGCGAATGAGTTGATGGATGGTATTGAGCGCGCCATCAGCGCTGACTTCGTCTACAATATCATCGAGAGGCTCATCATCGAGCTGTAGGATATGCGAACGTAAGTGAATGGTCTGGCCGCTGGTTTGATAACGGTCGCCGACAAATTCGGCGTTGAGACAGTCCAGTGAATGTTGCAGGCGCGAGTGCGATGCTTTAGGATGGACAACGACGACTTCGTTGATGGGAAAGCCGCGCTGGATCAGGAGGTCGAGCGTGAAGGTGACGACTTGCGGCTGCCCGCCCAGGGTTGCCAGTAACGTGTGTATGTATTTCGACATATCAGCCTCTCCTACTTGACGAGATAACAATTGACAGGAGTATACACGAGATGAATCTTCTACCTGCTGTACTGTTCGGTGGGCCACCCCACGCAGGGAAATCGGTGCTGTTCTACAGTCTGGCAAGGGCGCTTCGCGAACGCGCTATCCCGCATCATGCCATTCGCGCCTGTCCCGATGGGGAAGGCAACTGGTTCCACGAGCTTGACCAGGATAAGGTGCGACTGATTCGCGTGAAAGGCGAGTGGACGAGTGACTTTGTGAAACGCATTTGTCTAGACCTGGAGCGGCGTCACCTCCCACTGCTGGTTGATATTGGCGGACGCCCTACGGAAAGAGAAACCTGTTTATTTCGCAACTGTACGCATTCTTTACTGCTCCTGCGTGCCGACCAGGAAGACAATGCCGGCTTCTGGCGTCAAATGGTCAAGCTGAACGGCCTGTTGCCACTGGCCGAACTCTCTTCCGCACGAAGTGGCGCAGCCACTCCTGATGTTAGCGGGCCGGTGATCAAGGGTACGCTCGTCGGATTGGAGCGCGGTTCCCTTGTAGACGGGCCGCTCTTTGACGCGCTTGTCGACCGTATCGCGCTCCTGTTCACTTCCTACACTCAGGCAGAACTGGAAAAAACGAAGCTGGACATGGCTCCGGTCGAACTCGTTGCAAACCTGGACACATTCCTGCATGCCTGGGCTCCACTCTCAAAACGGTGGGAGCGCGAGATGATCCCGCGCCTTCTGGCCGAGTTGCCAGCCAATACGCCGCTGGCGGTCTATGGTCCCGGACCAAACTGGCTCTACGGAGCATTGGCAGTCCATGCCGGGCTGCAACCATTTTACCAGTTCGATCCGCGCATCGGGTGGCTCGCTCCGCCTCCTCTCCAGATCAGCGCGAACACGACGCCGGAAGTACAGGTGGAGTTGCATACTTATGAGCAGGTAACAGTGCTCTCGATGCGCATTCTGAGCGATCACCTCGACTACTTACGGGCAGACCTGCTTCCACTCCCACCGGTACCCACAGAGCGCGGATTGATCCTTGATGGTCGCTTTCCGCACTGGCTGCTGACAGCGTTAGTGCGTCTCTATAAAGATGCCAGTGTTGCCTGGATCGCCTGTCGCCAGATACAACTGGAAGGAGCCGTAGTAGTAAGTTCGCGCACAGCAGGCTTAGTCCCTGGCGATTTCGTCACACTTCCTCCTGCGTAGCTTACCCGCATGTGATTATAACACATCGGTAGAAGAGATTTCACTAATATTACGTCGAAATTTTAGTAGAATGTCCACATGATGAGATGAAAGGGAGCGTTACTACATTGTAGTATACCAGCCATTCTATCATAGACGAGGGCGCAACGTAGAGATTTAAGGTAAACAGTATAGTTGCGTTTACGATACGAAAGGACCTCATAAACAGTATGAAAAGTGCATCAACATCAACATCATCAGCGCCATCGCCATCGTTGACGACTCTGGCAATAGCTTCGCCCGCCAAACTCTACGCCTTCCTGCTGAAGTTGCGGCCAATTGCAGAGGGAACATTGATGCCCTTTTCAGGAGAACTGGTACACGCGGCCTGGCTCGACTGGCTGGGTTCAGCCGCGCCAGATGTAGCAACATTTTTGCACGAGGGCAACAAGCGCCGCCTCTTCACCTGTTCCAGCCTGCAATTCCCTCTGCCCCAGGAAAAAATGATCGAGGTGGAACGCCGCAATGTACACTGGCCGCTCTCGCCCGAAAAAACCTACACCATTCGCGTCACCCTGCTGCTGGGCGAACTCTTCCCACTCTTCTATCAAGCGCTGTCGGATTTCAAGCTGGTCAATAGTGGAAAAAGCAAGCCGCCGTTCATACGCCTGGGCAAACAATCCCTGCTGCTCGAAGAAGTCGTACTCGAAAACAATGACGCAACCGGTTGGACAGGCTTCACCTCATTCACCGATATAGTGGAAGCGGTACGAGCCAGAAAGCCGGGCAAGGTCATACCCATGAAACTCGAATTTTCATCACTGACGACCTTTAACCGGGGCAACGCCAAAAATCGAGAATACGGCAACTACAGCGC
>DASTKD010000644.1:0-16045 GCA_035716135.1 Ktedonobacteraceae bacterium | reverse complement strand
GGAAGCGCAGGATGACAGGGGTGTTGCCACTGGCTTTTATTCAGGCCGTTGTAAGGGTTGGCGCACATCTGTCAAAGCCATCGCAATGTAATGCGTATATGCTCTCAATGTCGAAACTGCTATCGAGAGAGAGGTAGCCATGCAGCAGGCAACCAGGCATTCCGTACTCGTAATAGAAGCCAACCCATCACTCAGGCGCATGATCGCCCTGGGGTTGCAGTATCGTGGCCTGCGCGTCATCGAGGCCGATTCTCTCGCCAGTTTCCCAGAATCTCCGGCCATTGTACCAGATTTGATGGTAATCGACATCGACGGTGAGGCAGGTAACAGCCAGACGCTGCTGGCGCAGGCCGCAGCGCATCCCGCGCTCGCCGCACTGCCAGTAGTTGCCCTGGCCTGGGATGACCACTTTGCGGTGGAGATGAGCGCCGGGGATACTTCACATAGTGTATCCTCGCGTGCTTGCCTGACCAAACCATTTGATGCTCGCGCTCTGCACACTACCATTGACCAGTTGTTGTTGGACAGTAAAGAGACGCGGGTTGCGCAGAGGCAGGCAAACTATCTCGCCACGCGCCGTACCGTCACCACACCCAGCATCTGGCCCCTCGTGACTGCCGCAGGCTTATTGCTGGCCGTCACCGGTCTGATGCTGCAAATTGCGGTCGCTGCCGTCGGCCTGCTTATCGTGATGACGGCCCTGCTCTGCTGGACGCTCGGCGCAAAACGCGAACCAGAACCGTTCGCGGTTTGACAATAACATTCAGGCTTTTGTAAGGTGCGCTGCGCGGGTTGCAAGTTGCATATCAGGCAGTAGCACAATAATCAGCCTGGCATTCTTTATTTTTCAGGGAAAATAACAATATATGGAAGATGAAAGTCAAGTGCCTGTAGAGACGCAATTGATCGCGCCCCCGCCAGCGCGTAAGAACAGGCGCAAGCGCAACATCATGATATTCGTCGTGGTCAGCCTTGTAAATGTCGGGCTGCTGGCTTTGCTGTGGTCGCAACTATTGACACCGGCGCAAAGTCCTACGTCGGGTCAGACAACTTCTATTGACCCATTGATCGGGCATCCCGCACCCGCTTTTACCCTGGCAGCCTTGAATATGCCGACCGGACACAGCAATCTCTTTTCGCTCAACGAATTGAAAGGCAAGGCGGTTGTAATCAATGTCTGGGCGTCATGGTGTGTTCCCTGCAACCAGGAAGCGCCGATGCTCCAGTCCACCTGGAAACAATTGCAGGTCAAGGATAAGAATAACGATGTCGTTTTCCTGGGCATCGACTTCCAGGATTCGAGTAAGGATGCCTTAACCTTTATGCGCAAATATGGGATTGCCTATCCTAATGTGCTGGACGCGAGCGGCTCCGTTTCTATCGACTACGGAGTAACTGGAGTTCCTGAAACGATCTTTATCAACTCAAAGGGTACCGTCGTCAGCACGGTGCGGCAAGAACTAACCGCGCAAGAACTACAGCACAACCTGCAATTGATTCTATAAAAAGAAAACCATGTTAGAGATACGTTTGATCGTGCGCGCGGCGCATCTATTAGCTGGCGCAGCCTGGGTGGGTGGAAGCTTTTTCTACCTGATTGTAGCTCTTCCCGCCCTGCGCAGCGGCGGTTCCGCGCCGGGAGTGGCCGGGCAAATGGCCGCGCTGTTCAAACGTATGGTGACGGTTTGCACAGGTGTGTTACTCTTGAGTGGTGCATACCTGGCATTTGATCGCCTGACGACGACCACGCTGGGCTGGCCGTATCTGTCAGTGCTGGCGCTCAAAATCGTAATCGCGCTCTGTATGTTCGCGCTGGCGATCTATCTTGGACAAAGCAATGTGCGGCGGCTGGCAAAACGCGCCACGCGCCTCTCAAAGGCCGCGCCGCAATTGACGCTGGCCCTGGGCATTCTGGTATTTGTGCTTGGCGCGCTGCTCAACATCCTGTTCGAGACCAGCGCCCATCCATAATCTTTTATTTGAAAGCGAGGAAGAAGCTTGCAAACTGCTCTTGATATGCCTTTGGAAGAGCAACAACCGCGAACGCGGCGCAAACGGCGGCTGCCCATCAGCTTTGCGCTGGGTGGACTTGCCATCCTGGGAGCGGTGATCTACCTCGTTATTGCTAACACACAGGCAAACGCCGTCTATTATATGACTGTATCAGAGTTGAAGACCTGTACCGTCTGTACGACACAATCGGTACGGGTAGCAGGTGTGGTGCAGGCAGGATCGGTTGTCAATAACGATGCAAACCAGCAGATGAGCTTTACTATCGCGGATGGCAGCCAGTCGCTGAAGGTCGTATACAGCGGCATCGTGCCTGATATTTTCCGTCCGGGTATTACCGTCGTTGTTGAAGGACTCTATTCAGGACACGGACCATTTCAAGCGCAGACGCTGCTGGCGAAATGCCCATCCAAATTTCAATCCGCCACACCTGGGACGTAGCATTCATGTAAGGAAGTGCCGTGTATTTTTCTGATCTTGGCTTTATTTCGCTCCTACTCGCGGCAGGTTTTGCCGTCCTGGCTATCGCGCTCTCCATAGCTGGCGCGCTGCGCAAGCATACAGCGTTAGTTGCCAGCGCGAAACGCAGCGTACTGGCCGTGACCTGTTTCTTGCTGCTGGCGTCTGCCTCGCTCATTATCTCGTTTCTCACCCACGATTTTGGTGTAAGCTACGTGGCGCAGCATTCAAGCCTCTCCATGCCCTGGTACTTCACGGCTTCGGCTTTCTATGGCGGGCAGGAGGGTTCGCTGCTCTACTGGGCTTTGATGCTCTCGGTCTTCTCCGCTATTTTCATCTTCACCTCGAAACGCGCTCCGACCGCCCTTGTGCCTTACGTGATGGCTACTCTGATGGCTATCGAGATCTTTTTCTTGCTGATGCTGGTCAGCGTCTCGAATCCTTTTGCGCGCCTGCCTGTTCCCCTGGCGAATGGCGTGGGGCTGAACCCTCTGTTGATGGACCCCGGAATGCTCGTACACCCGCCTATGCTTTTGATGGGCTATATGAGTTTTTCGGTGCCTTTCGCCTTTGCCGTTGCCGCTATGATTACGGGCCAACTGGGCAGCGAGTGGCTACGCGCCATTCGTCGCTGGATGCTGGCGGCCTGGGCCATTCAGACGACCGGGCTGCTGCTTGGCGCGTGGTGGGCCTATCACGTGCTGGGCTGGGGGGGTTACTGGGGCTGGGACCCGGTGGAAAACGCCGCGCTCCTGCCCTGGCTGACGGCTACGGCTTTCCTGCATTCCACGATGGTACAGGAGAGGCGCGGTATGCTCAAGGTCTGGAACCTGGCGCTGGTGGCTCTCTCGTTCACGCTCTCGATCTTTGGCACCTTCGAGGTGCGCAGCGGCATTATCAGCTCCGTTCATTCGTTCGCCTATTCGGCCATCGGCGGCTACTTCCTGGCATTTCTGGCGCTTATCATTGTGTTCAGCACCGCTCTCTTCATCTTTCGCCTGCCCAGATTGCGCCCGGAGCAAGAATTTGACTCGGCCATATCACGCGAGGGAAGTTTCCTGCTCAACAACTTCTTGCTGCTCGGCGTGACCTTCGCCACGCTGTGGGGAACGCTTTTCCCGCTTATTTCGCAGGCATTCACTCACCAGACGCTGACGGTTGGCCCGCCATTTTACGAACAGGTCAACGGGCCGATACTGCTTATCTTGATTCTGGCGATGGGCGTTGGCCCGTTGCTGGCGTGGCGGCGCACCTCAATTCGCGCCCTGTGGCGCAACCTGGGCTGGCCCGCGCTGGCGGCGGCTGTGTGCGCTGCTGTGCTGCCGCTCTTCGGTGTGCGCGATGTATGGGCCAATGTGGCCTTTGCCGTGTGCGCCTTCACTGCTGGCGCGATCCTGTACGAGGTATGGCGTGGTGTGCGCGTGCGCCATAAGCACGGCGAAGCCTATCCCATCGCCCTTTTTATGCTCATCAACCGCTATCGCCAGCGTTACGGCGGCTATATCGTCCACCTGGGCTTCGTGCTGCTGGCTGTTGGCGTCATCGGCTCCAACTTTTTCCAGTCGCAGAAGGACGCCGATCTCAAACCGGGTCAATCCATCAGCGTATCCGGCTACCAGCCCGTCTACCTGGGCAACATCGATGAGAAATATCCCGATGTGGAAACCATCACCGCCCAGTTGCAGGTATGGCACGACGGGCAATTGCAACAATACATCTATCCCGCGCGCCAGTTCTACCCGAACTTTGACAACCAACCGGCCAGTCAGATCTCGATTACTACGCATGACCTGACTGACCTGTACGTCTTCCTCGCCAACTGGGATGGTCTTTCGCAGGCCACCATTCGCGTCTTCGTCAATCCGCTCGTCACATTCGTCTGGCTAGGCGGCGTCTTCATGCTCTTCGGCGGCATCATCTGCTGGTGGCCCGAACGCAAGAAACGGCACGTAAAGCAATTCGTAAAAGATGTTTCCGTTGAAGACCAGGTAGTAGGTACGAGGGCGACCGCAAGGGTCCCCTCCCAGCCCGACCCCACCCCCGCCCCTACTATGACACGCAGCGTGGTGAGCAAAATTCGTAATCATAGTAGGGGCGAGGGTGGGGTGGATGAGGGGAGGGGACCCTTGCGGTCGCCCTCGTACCCTTTCTTACGCCATAGTAGGGGAGATCGCCTTTCGGCAGATAGTAGCGGTACAAAGGAGGCCACGCCATGAAAAAACAGCGCGCGCTCCTCCTCGTTGTTGCTATTGTGATGATACTGGTGGCTATCTGGTCATACGTCTTGCTGGTCGCACCTGCGTCGGAATCGCTCGACCAGCGTGAGCATGATGTGGCTTCGCAGTTGAAATGCCCGGTGTGTCAGGGCGAATCGGTGGCCGACTCGCCTTCTACGATTTCGCAGCAGATGCGCGGCGTCATTCGCCAGCAGTTGCAGCAGGGTCAATCGGAACAGCAGATCATCCAGTACTTTGTGTCGCGTTACGGCAACTCGATCCTGTGGTCGCCTCCCAAACAGGGCTTCACTATGCTGGCCTGGATTATTCCTATAGCCATATTGCTCGGCGGCGCGTTGCTGCTCATGCTGGTGTTGCGCGGCTGGCTCACAGCCGGGCGCGCATCTCGCCGCGCCGTTGATGAAGATGGCGGCGAACCACTCGATCTTGACGACCTGCAACAATTCCAGGCGCAACTGGAGCAAGAACTGGCAGCGGACGATCCCATGTTTGCGCGGATGAGCAAGGAGGAACATAAAGAGGCCAGGGCGACCGCAAGGGTCGCTCCTACCATAGACGAGGCACGACGCGCCGGTAATGTGAGCAAGGAGGTCGGTTCATGACGCTCCTTCCCGTATTCGTCGCTATTTTGCTGGGCGTTTTGACCCTGGCGCTGGTGCTTTACCCGCTCTATCGGCATGCGCCCATAGAGGTCGCGCAGCAGCGAGCGTCGGCGGGCATGGCGACAACGCAGGCTGAGGCCGAACAGACTGCGCGCGCTGCTCTCAAAGAAGTCGAACTGGACTTCCAGCTTGGCAATCTTGCCGCAACGGACTATAACAAATTGCGCGAACGCTACACGCGCCGCGCCTTTGCCGCCATGAAGTCGCGCCAGCAAAGCGAAGAAGCCATCGACGCCTTCATCGAAGAACGCCTGCGCCAGATGAGAGATGAGCATGATGCCGCAATGGAGGAAGATGGTGATGCAACGAGACAAAATGATGGAGAGTAAATTCCATGAAAGGCGACCGCAAGGGTCCCCCCACGTCCACGCAACCGCCCCCGCCTCTACTATGAACGTGGCAAACTCCTTTCGTAGTCATGGTAAGGGCGGGGGTGGGGTGGATGTGGGGTGGGGACCCTTGCGGTCGCCCTCGTCCCCAAAGGTGTCAGGGAGATATTCCTACGTCATTTCTCGCGGGCGGGCGGCCCTAAAGGCTCCCACCACCCATCATCGTCCACCCCCGCCCCTACGGATATGCGGCGCATTTTTTGCTCTGGCGATGATTCTTTTGCTTTTCGCATTCCCATTGACCGCTTCGGCTCATACGCTGGCGAATACGGGTCAAATTTCCGGGCAATTGCGGGATGGCACGAAGCGGAATGCGCCGGTGGTGGGGCAGAGCGTCACGTTGCAGATGGCGCAGGGGCAGAACGCCAGCGACCTCAAGACCGTTACCACAGATGCGCATGGCATGTTTTCGTTTAGCGGGTTGAATACCGATAAAACCATCAGCTACGCGATTTATACGCTTTACCAGAAAGCGCAGTATTTCACTGATTTGATCGCTTTGAGCGATAAGCCTGTACAGCAGGTCAATTTGCAGGTGTATGATGCCACCAGTAGTGTCAGCAATATCGCGGTTGTGCAGGCCAATGTTTTGCTTGATAAGGCCGATGCGCAGCATGGTTTGCTCAACATCACCGAAAATTTCGTTTTCGAGAACCTGGGGTTGACTACCTATGTTGGTTCGCTACAGGCTACTGGACAGAAGCCCAACGCGCTGCGTTTTTCTTTGCCGACGGGGGCGCGCCAGTTGTCGCTCAAGGTGGGTTTTGATGGCTATAATGTCATTCAGGTCGATCCTGGTTTCGCCAGCGATGCCGCCATTCCTCCCGGCACGTCACAATTTGCCTTTTCGTTTCAAGTTCCCTATAGCGCGTCGCACTACGATTTTGCGTATACCGCCGTCTATCCCACCGTCGATTTGTCGGTGTTGATGCCTCTGGATTATCATGCTACTTCTGGTACGCTGACATCTCAGGGAACAACCAACGTCAACCAGCAGTCTTATCAACAACTACAGGCGAAGCAGCTACTGGCCGGGGCGCAGGTACACGTCGAGCTTGATGGTTTACCCGCGCCCGCCAATCAGGTCAGTACCGCTCAGGCAGATCAGAATCCTCCCTGGTTTATTGCCATTGTGGCTCTAATGCTTGCGATTGTGGCCGCGACATGGTTTGTGTATATACGTATGCAGCGTCGTAGAACTTCCGCGCGGCGCAAACAGGCGACAAAAAGCGTATCTTCACGCAAAGCCGGTAATGCTTCGCAACGCTCTACACAGGCAAAGGCAGAGCGTCCCGCGACGGAAGAGCAGGAAACGTTGCTTCAGGCATTGCTGGAATTGGATAAAGCCTACGAAACTGGTACAATAAAGAAAGCTGAGTACCAGGAGCGCCGCGCAACGATGAAGGCGCGCCTGCGTGTTTTGATGAGCGCGGAAGCCGGCGAGAAAAAGGCGACCGCGCCGGGTAGCAAAAAGACTGCCAGCAGCAGCGGCAAGGCAAAATCGTGAGCCATCTCTACCTTGAGATTACAAAGCTGAAAAAGAACTATGGTCTGAAACCAGTACTGCGCGGCGTGAATCTCGCCATCGAGCAGGGTCAGCGCATGGCTTTGCTGGGAGCTAATGGCGCGGGTAAGACCACTCTGCTGCGTATCCTGGCGGGATTGGCCGAGCCTGACGGAGGCCAGGTTTATATCGATGGGTTGGATGTTGTGCATGACGCGCAGCAGGTGCGGCGATTAGTAGGCTTTGTGGCACACCAGCCCTATCTCTACGACAACTTGACGGCGCTGGAGAACTTGCTGTTCTTTGGGCGGATGTACGCGGTAAAGCAGCGCAAGGAACGCGCCACGATGTTATTAGAACGGGTCGGGCTGCTAAAACGCGCTCATGAGCGTGTCAGCGTGTTGTCTCGCGGGCAGGCGCAGCGCCTGGCTCTGGCGCGCGCCCTGCTGCATTCCCCACGCTTGCTGGTGCTCGACGAGCCGGATACCGGACTGGATGAGGAAGGTATTGCCCTGCTAGAAGCCATCCTGAACGAACATGCGCAAGACGGCGGCACACTCTTATTTACCACGCACCAGTTTGAACACGCCCTGCAATGGAGCGACCATATCGCTTTATTAAGCGGCGGGCGCATGGCTTATACACGCGAAACGCGCGATGTGGAGGCAGGTAGCGTGCGACAGGCATATCAGGAGGTGCTGCGGTGATATTTCTCGAACAGACGCTGGCTATCCTGTGGAAAGATATTCGTTGCGAACTGCGCAGCAAGCAGACGTGGATGGGTATGGGCATGTTCGCGCTGCTGGTGCTGGTGATCTTCAATTTCGCCTTTGACCTGCGCGTGGATAACAAGGCTGCCATCGCTCCGGGCGCGTTATGGGTAGCGTTTGTCTTCGCCAGCTTGCTGGGACTGGGACGCACCATTACCGCCGAACGAGAGAAGGGTCTGATGGATCGCCTGTTGCTGTGTCCGGTTGATCGCAAAGCTATCTACCTGGCGAAACTGCTGGGCAACCTGCTCTTTATTGGAGTGGTAGAGGTGGTGGCGTTGCCAGTGTTCGCGGGGCTGTTCGATGTGCCGTTGTTTGGCGCGTTGCTGCCCATCGTGCTGCTCGGTACGCTGGGCGTCGCCGCCATCGGCACACTTTTTTCGGCGATGGCTGCCGCGACCCAGGCCAGGGAATTGTTGCTACCGGTGCTGGTCTTTCCCTTGATCGTACCCGTAGTCATCAGCGCGGTACGCGCTACTGGCGATCTGATGGTCGCCGCGCCCAATCAGCCGCCCTGGCTGGGCCTGATGGTCGCCTTCGACGTTATATTTCTGAGCGCTTCGATGCTCACTTTTGAATTTGTTATTAAGGAATAATCCTGATATGTAGGAGCAATCATATGGCAGTAGTAAAACAGACAACAGATGCCAGCGATGCAACCACGCGGGCGATGAAGCGACCCGTTGCGCGTCTTCCCATCGCCTCGCTCATTCTGGGCGTGCTGGCGCTGGCCGGGATGTTGATTTCCATCTGGATGATTTTCCTGTACGCGCCGGAGGATGCCATACAGGGACAGCCGCAGCGCATCTTCTATTTCCATGTACCGGTAGCGTGGCTGGGCATGTTGGGTTTTGCCGTCGTGACGGTTGGCGGTATCGGCTATCTCATCACCAAAAATGAGCGCTGGGACTGGGCGGCGCGCGCGGCGGCGGAATTGGGAGCAATGTTCATTACGCTGGCGCTGATAACCGGCTCGATCTGGGGCAAGACCATCTGGGGAACGTGGTGGACATGGGATGCGCGTTTGACTACCACGCTCATCCTGTGGTTCATCTACGTCGGCTACCTGATGATGCGCAGCTACATGGGTCGCACCCATAGCAGCGCGCGCGCCGGAGCGGTGTTCGCCATCATTGGTATCATCGACCTGCCCATCATCTACGAATCCGTCAACTGGTGGCGCACATTGCATCCCGGTCAGCAGGTGGGTGTGGCGGGCGCGCTACCAAACTCGGTCGTGCTGACCTTGATGGTTTCGCTCACATCGTTTACACTATTGTTTAGTTTCCTGATGATTCAACTCTACCAGTTGCAGCGAATGCAAACGCTGGCCCAGCGCCTGCGCGCCGGCCTGGAATAAAACCGGCTGTCATCCTGAGCGCAGCGAAGGATCTGCGCTGGGCCACCGAGAGATCCTTCGCTGCGCTCAGGATGACAGCGAGCGAAGGATGACAGCGAGCGAAGGATGACAGCGAGCGAAGGATGACAAATGGCGGGGGCGGGGCTGCTGTTCCCGCCCTGGTTTGGAAAGGATACAATAAGATGCAAGGATTCAATTACCTGGTCGCGGCCTACATAGTTGCGTGGGTCGGGCTGTTTGCCTATTTAGCGGTGGTGATGCTGCGTATTCGCGGTGTGCGCACCGAACTGGCCGCCGTCGAGGAACTGGTGCGCGAGCAAAGCGAAAAGCAGAACAAGGAGTAAAGCGAATGCCGACGAAAGGTGAGACAAATCAACCTCCCACCCGCAGGAAATACGCGCCAGCGAGAGAGATGTCCTATCAGCAGGCGCTGATTTCGCTGGTGATAGGCGACATCCTGGTCTTTATTATTTTTGCTATTCTCGGTGACACATCGCATGGAAAACTGAGCGGGCTGGCTTCTGTTTTCCATAGTATCGTAGTCGCGCTGCCTTTCATCGCAGGCTGGTTTCTCGTCTCACCTTTCATAGGCCTGTTCCGCCGCGCTATTTTGACGCAGCCGCGCGCGATGGCAACACGCACCCTGCTGGCCTGGCTGCCTGCCTGGGTCATCGCCATGATTTTGCGCGGCATCTTCGTCGATCACGGCGTGCCTGCGCCCGCTTTCATGGTCATCGCGCTGGTATTCAATGCTGCGCTGCTGGAAATATGGCGCTGGCCCTTTGCTTTGAATAACGCGGCGCGCAAACGCGGGGCGTAGAGGTACACGTTGTTTGTAGGAATGTTAGGAGGGAAGCGGACGTGTCCACTGATCAGAAAAATCAGTCCGGTAATGCAGAGATACGCCTGGCGGAACTGGTTGCGGCCCTCTCGCTTGCCACCGATCTCGGCATGGGGCAGCCTTTGGAGTATGCTCTCAGTGTATGTGTCCTATCCGTGCGCCTGGGCGAAGCGCTTGGCCTCAATGAGAGCGAGCTGCGCGAGGTCTATTACCTGGCGCTTTTACGTCATATCGGCTGCAACGCGGAAACCTATACCATGTCTGCCATCTTCGGCGACGAAATCGCTCTCCGCACGGATACCGCCAGTGTTGACCTGGGGCGCGCATCTCAGGCCATCGGTCTGCTGGTACGCTCTCTCCGTAAATCCTATGCAGATGCCTCGCCTCTACAGCTTGCGCGACTGATTGCGCAAGGGATGATGGCCTCGCCTCATGTGATGAAAGAAGCCTTTTCCGGCTTTTGTGAAGTTGCCCAACGTCTCGCCGCGCGACTCGGTTTTGATGAGAAGATCATCTATGCTCTGGGGCAGGTCTTCGAGCGCTGGGATGGTAAGGGGAATCCGGCTGGACTCAAGGGGGAGCAAATCGCGCTCTCGATGCGCCTGGTATCGCTGGCTCAAGACGTTATCACCTTTCATCGCCTGGATGGAATCGATGCGGCGGGTGCGATGGTCAGGGAACGCAAAGGAAGCATGTATGACCCTGCTATGGGCGAGCGTTTCTGCCAGCAGGCGTCAAAGCTGCTGGTGGGACTCGATGAAGAGCCATCCTGGGAGAGCGTGCTTGCTCTTGAGCCGGGCAAGCGCGCGTATCTCTCCGATGAGCAATTCGATATTGCCTGCCAGTCTATCGCCGATTTTGCCGATATTAAATCTCCGTATACGCTTGGTCATTCGAGCGGTGTAGCCTCGCTCGCCTCGGAAGCCGCACATCGCTGTGGCCTACCGGAAGCCGATGCCGTTATTCTGAGGCGCGCCGGATTGCTGCATGATATCGGGCGGGTGAGCGTTTCAGCAGGTATCTGGGGAAAAGCGGGACCGCTCACTGAGCGGGAGTGGGAGCGTGTGCGCCTCCACCCGTACTATACCGGGCGCGTGCTGGCCCGGCCTCACATGCTGGCGCAACTGGGAGCGCTCGCGGCCCTCCATCACGAACGGCTGGACGGTTCGGGCTATCACAGGGGACTGCCAGCCGCCATGTTATCTCTCTCCGCTCGCATACTGGCCGCAGCCGATGTCTACCATGCTATGACCGAACCGCGCCCGCACCGTTCGCCTCTGGCACCAGAGACCGCTGCCAGCGAGTTGCGGCGCGAGGTGCGAGCCGGGCGGCTCGATAGCGAAGCGGTGAGCGGCGTACTGGCGGCGGCAGGCCACCGCATGTCCGCGTCTCGCTCACGCCGGGAACTGGTAGGAGGGTTGAGCGAACGCGAAATCGAGGTTCTGCGGCTGCTGGCGCGCGGCCACTCCATGAAGCAGATCGCCTCTCGGCTAACTATTTCAGGGAAGACAGTTGATAATCACATCCAGCACATCTACATTAAAATTGGCGTCTCTACTCGCGCCGGCGCTACCCTTTTTGCGATGGAACAGAACCTTGTCGCTGTCATAGAATGACAGATAAAATAGGGAGAACTCCCTATGCTGGCTTACTCAAGGCCGAGTACACTTGTAGCAGACGACTGGAAGACAGTGGTTATCAGCAAAGTGAACAGCAGAACGATGGAGGTACTTCCTCCATCATCGAAAGGAGAACATTCCATGCCAGCAGCAGAAAACAAGGATGGCGTATTACCGGTGGAAACAACTGCGTATGAAACACTGACGAAACTTTCGGCTGGAGAACTGGCGCAGATGATCGCCAGTGGCAACATCTCTTCGCTTGAAGCGGTCGAGGCGCACATTGAGCGTATCGAGCGCGTCAACCCGGCGCTCAACGCTGTTGTGGTCAAACGCTATGATGCTGCGCGCGCTGAAGCTAAACAGGCAGATGCGCGGCGCGCCAGTGGCGAAACGCTCGGCCCGCTACACGGAGTTCCTATCACCATTAAAGAATCGCTGGACTTGGCAGGCACTCCTTCGACCTTTGGATTGCCATCGCGGGCGGGTCATAAAGCTGAACAGGACGATCTCTACGTGGCGCGCATACGCAAAGCGGGGGCGATCATCCTGGGCAAAACCAACGTGTCCCAGCTTTTGCTCTACTTCGAGAGCGACAATCCCGTCTATGGCCGCACCAATAACCCCTGGAACCTGGCGCGCACTCCCGGCGGCAGCAGTGGCGGTCAGGGAGCGCTCATCGCTGCCGGGGCTTCACCGCTGGGATTGGGAACCGACCTCGGCGGTAGCCTGCGCATTCCCGCGACCTTTTGTGGTATCGCCAGCCTCAAGCCTACGTCGGGACGCACGCCGGACGCGGGCCGTTATAGCATTCCCATCGGCCAGCGCGCGGTTGTGAGCCAGGTCGGCGTGCTGGCCCGCACGGTGGCTGATGTCGCGCTTGGTATAAAGATCATCAACGGCGGTCGTAATCCCAACACTGAGCCGCCTATGCCTCTCGGTGACGTTAAGGCGGTGGACATCTCGCAACTGCGCGTCGCCTATTACACGGAAGATGGCACATTCCAGACCGCTCCCGCTGTGCGCCGCGCCGTACTCGAAGCCGCCGGCGTGCTGAGAAGCTGCGGGGCGCGAGTAACGGCCTGGTCGCCACCCGATGTAAATCAGGCTGCCGATCTCTTCTTCGGCATTTTGAGCGCGGATGGCGCTCGCGGCTTTAAACACGCGCTCGGTCGAGACAAACGAGACCCGCGCATCGCGTCGCTGGAATTCATGGGAGGCCGTTCGCGCCCGACGCTTGCCGCCCTGGGCGGACTGTTCAAGCTCGCCGGCCAGCCCGGATTGGCGGCTTCGATACGCGCCTTCGGCCATCGTGATACCTACCATTACTGGCAGCTTGTGGAGGCGCAAATGGAGTACCAGCGCCGCTTTTTGGCCGCGCTCGATGAGAGCGATGGTGGCCCATTCGATGTAATTCTCTGCCCTGGCTGCGCTCTGCCAGCCCTGACACATGGCGCGAGCCGCGACGTGCTGACCACCGGCGGTTACACCATTCTTTACAACGTGCTTGGCTATCCCGCCGGAATTGTCCCTTTCACCCGCGTGCGTTCCGGTGAAGAAGTCGGTCGCGCTCCTTCGCGCGATACGGTAGAGAAGACGGCGCGGAAAGTGGAGATGGGTAGCGCAGGCTTGCCCGTCGGTGTGCAGGTCGTCGCGCGCCCCTGGCGCGAACACGTCGCCCTGGCAGCCATGCGCGCCATCGAAGAGGTTGCCAGCACGCGCGAAGACTATCCGGGGATAGCGCCGATGTAGGGGTGCGATAATGAAAATAAACAGTCACACACTGTAGGGGCGGGGCGGCGGATGAGTGGAGAGGGGACGCTTGCGTCGCCCGCCGCCGGAATCATGCACGTCATAGGTCATGTCCCTGTTATCCCGAACGCAGCGAAGGATCTCTCCAGGCAGCGAATCAGATCCTTCGCTGCGCTCAGGATGACAGCGGGAAGCGAGGGATGAGGGGGAAACGCATCGGCTACGCCAAACCCGGTATACCTTAGCAGTTCTCTTTTTTGACGATCTGACTGAGATACACAATCTCAGTCATTCCGCTTTCGCCTTCTTCCAGGCTTTCAACGAACAGGCAATCCATAATACGAGGCTCATCAAGGTGAATTCGTAATATCTTACCATGCCATTCTTTATCAGGGTTTACAGGTAAATTTTTAGGAAGCATTTTATAAACTACAATGTCTCCTATTCTTACCGTCGTTAAGAAGTACTTATCTACTGGCATACGATGTTACTCCGATCACGTACTCAAGCATAATACACTCAACATTGCCCCTGTTGTATCCATCTAAGCATCGAACCCATACAGCGTTACGAGAGGCCAGACCTAATCCTAAATGTACAATCGTTCCATGAAAAACTTGTCTGATGCCAGGGAATGAGTAAGAAATCATGAAGCCTATACGTAAATCCTTGCGCTCTACAAGAGTCATGTCTGCAACTCCCTGCTACTCTAAACATAGACGAGAAAATATGCTACCTAAAAATTGTTACCTGCTATAGTGTACATGAAAATAGGTAAATGCGTCAAGAGTACTTATCTGGTACAATCCAGCTAATAAAACATTTGGAGCGTATTGAGAATGATTAGACTACGTGTTAAAGAGGTAGCTGAAAGTAAAGGCTATAATATGAGTAGCCTATCGAGAGCTTCAGATGTTTCTTTCAATACAGTAAAAAGGCTCTGGCAAAAACCGTATAGTGGGGCGAACATAAACACTCTTGCAAAACTGGCAAAGGTGTTGAAAGTTGATATGAGCGAGCTTACAGAGAATATAGAAGAATAAAGTTCATGATACAGCTCAGAGTGCGAGAAATCGCTGAACAAAAGGGGATGAGCAGAACAAAATTGTCTCGCTTATCGGATACCAATTACAAAACCGTTGATATGATTTGGAAAAATCCCTATAAAGAAGTTGGCACAACAACACTTGAAAGGCTGGCTAAAGCTCTTGGTGTGCGAGTAGTAGACCTGATAGAAGAAACGCCTGATGGCAATTCATAATACGCAGATTAAAAATCTCAACCTCCATATGTGGAGCATATGGAGGTTGAGATTTTTAATCTGCGTATCCCTTTACGCTTTCGCCGCCGCCTTCTCACCCTTACGTCTTCGCGGGCGTTGGTGGCCGTTTTCGACGACGCGGGCTGCTGGCACGGTGGCGTTGGGGCTGAAGCCCTCGATGGCGGTTTCCAGCACCTGGGGGATGTCGGTGGCGAAGACGAACTTCATCTGGTCGCGCAATTCTTTGGGCAGGTCTTCCATCAGGTCAAGCTCATTCTTTTTGGGCAGGATCACCGTGCGGATGCCGGAGCGGTAGGCCGCCAGCACCTTTTCTTTGACGCCGCCAATGGGCATGACCTTGCCGCGCAGCGTGATCTCGCCTGTCATCGCCACGTCCGAACGCACGTTGTGTCCGCTTGCCAGCGAGACCAGCACCGTCGTCATGGTGACGCCTGCTGATGGCCCATCTTTGGGGATAGACCCGGCGGGTACATGGATATGCACTTGCTGATTTTCAAAGACGCGAGCAGGCAGGCCCAGCGCTTCGGCGTGTGAACGCACGTAGCTCAACGCGGTCATGGCCGATTCCTTCATCACATCGCCAAGTTGCCCGGTCAGAGTAAGCTGATCCTCTTTGCCGGGCATGGCCGCCGCTTCGATGAAGAGAATTTCGCCACCCACAGGCGTCACGCTCAGGCCGGTAGCGATGCCGGGGCGGTCGATGCGCTCGGCTGCCTCCTCAAAGAAACGCTGCCGTCCCAGGTAGTCTGAAAGCTGCTCGGCGCTCACATGAATGGGCGTAGCCTTGCCTTCCGAGATTTGCCGCGCCACTTTACGGCAGAGCGAGCCGATCTCGCGTTCCAGGTTGCGCACGCCCGCTTCGCGCGTATAGTCGCGCGCGATACGCCGCAGCGTGTCGTCATCCACCAGCAGTTCGTCCGGCTTCAAACCATTGGCCTCTAGCTGCTTGGAAAGCAGGTAGTTGCGCGCGATGTGCAGCTTCTGCTCTTCCGTGTAACCGGAAAGCTCCAGGATTTCCATGCGGTCGCGCAGCGCGGGCGGAATCGGCTCGAGCGAGTTGGCGGTAGCGATGAACATCACCTTCGACAGGTCAAAAGCCAGGTCGAGGTAGTTATCGCGGAAGTTGTAGTTCTGTTCGGGGTCGAGTACTTCCAGCAGCG
>DASTKD010000643.1:0-11155 GCA_035716135.1 Ktedonobacteraceae bacterium | reverse complement strand
ATGCCGCGCCCGTATGATTCACATCAGAGAAGCCTGCATGTATGAATGCAGGGGTAACAGACATGATGGATACAATTACACGGCTCACGAAAGGACTGCGATCATGCTGAATCGGGCGACACGTTACTTATTAGCCGCAATCCAGGCAATTATTGGCTGGGAGTGGATCGTCTCAGGAAGCAATAAGATACTTTCGGGTAATTTCCCACAAACCCTCACTACCACTTTGAATACCGGTATCCAGAACAATCCCAATGCCTGGTATGTCTCTTTTCTGCAAAGCGTCGTCGAGCCACATAGCATCTTCTTTGGCTATGCGATCGAATGGACGGAAATGACCATCGGCGTGGTATTCCTCGCCAGCGCGCTCATTCTGCTGGGCCAGCCCAGAATGCGCGGCGAGGACCAACACTGGCTTGCGGTCGGCTTCTTTGCTCTGGGAGCAGGTATGGCCGTGCTGGGGGCATTTTTATGTATCAACTTCCATTTCTGGATGGGACATGGATTGCTTCCCGGCGTGGGAGCTGCCCCAACCGATGAGGGAATTGACCTGGATGCCCTGGTTCCACCATTCTCGCTGGTCATTCTGATCGCCAACCTTGCACTCATCAAAGCCCTGCGCGGTCAGACCTGGTACAGCCGCTTGTACAGGCGCGCGATATATGGACTGCGCCATTTCATCGGGATGGAGGATGCTACTTCATCACCCGATCACACGACCGTAAGTCCCCTGTGATTACAATGCCTTCTACCGTGAGAGAGCTGCGATGACTTTGCTTTATCCTATAAACAGGAAAGAGGTCTCGTTCGCTCTTATTCTCCGGTATCCGTACCCCACCGGTATTTGACATCATAATTGATGATGAAGTCCAGTTCTTCTTCAGTGAAGCCGTAGTGGTGGGCCAGCGCGCAGTCGATTTCGTTGATAGTGGACCTGGACCTGCCGGGAAAAAGGCATTGAATAAGAAGAGGCCCGGTGTCCTTAAAGTTCATGTTTCTCAATTCGGAATGGGATTGAAGGTCCGTCGCAAGCTCTACAGCGAGTTCGCAAAGAGTATGCTGTAGTGTACCTGCAATCTGGTGTATGCTGAGAGGTAGTCCCAGCACCTCGCGCATATTCAAGTTGCGGCAATCACTTCCTGTGGTGATGAACCAGTAAAACAGGCTTGAATTCAAAGCGACAAAGGCAATGTCCGCCTGCGCGGCTGATGCGAAAGAGAGCGTTTTCAGTTCAGACGGGTCACGCTTCCAACCGTGCTGATCGATGATGGTGGGGATGAAAGGCGTAACCTGGACGAACCAGCTTATCTTTCGTGTGTAATACAGTTTGTAATCCCCTGTTTTGGAGAGGTAATCCCCCAGGCGGTTTGATTGGCTGTACAGTTTGGTGTACAGGGACCGCTCCACATTTGAGCTGTAACGGGGAACAATCCCTGTCCTCACCTGGTGAGTAACGTCAATATAGCTCAGGCGCTGGAAGAGGGAGTCTCGCAGTTCTCGATCGAGTTTGAGATAGGACGTGGAAAAGACGCGGTGAGGGGCAGCCTGTTTTTGGGAGAGAATGATGCAGAGTCGCGGGTGGGCTGTGTCGAAGAGTTTCCCACGTTGATCGCTATACGATGAGATATGCAGCGTACCCTGTGCAAGCAGTAATTTCTGCAAGGACCGGTATCCATCGGCGCAGGTAGCGGATGATGGTACGATCATGCCAAATCGGCTGATGGGAGCGAGCAGGCTCGCGCATCGCTCTATCGTCAGAGCATAGAGATTGCCAGCAGGTAGAGTAGTATAGTGCATGTGCGAGTATGCAGTGCATACTGACTTGTTCTCGATATAGGGTGGGTTGCCGATGATAACGTCGAAGCCGCCCTTGCGCATGACCCCGTAAAACTTTACGAGCCAGTGAAACGGCCTGTGGCTTTGCTCCCGTCGCGGGTGCTCCTGTCCATCGCTCTTGATGCGGTACTCAGCGGCCATGAACGTATCGAGTTCCGTACCCACCTCGGATAACGCCTTATCCAGTCGCGCCTTCGCCAGCATTTTCTGCGTAGATGAGAGCGTATTGTGGGCCTGCAAGGCTTGAAAGTTCCTGAGCATCTGATCTGCATTTGCTAATGTGTCCTCGATGCGCCCCATCACGTTATCTAAATCCATTTTCTTCCGCGCGTCCCCGCAGATCACCCTCTTTATCTCATCGTATGAAGCAAAGCCTGTCAGGCTGTTCCCACTGTATATGTTGAAATCAACATTGGACAGTGGCTCCAGCTCCTCTACCGTATCGATTTGAGCGAGGAGCTTGAGGAAAAGGCGCAGCCTGCAAATTTCTACCACTTCTTGCTTGATATCCACCCCGTAGAGATTATTCATAATAATCGATTTCAGAACGAAGAAATCTCTATTGGGATGCTGTTCTACTTCGTAAAGCAGCTCGCGGAAATATTCAATGGTAGCTGACCATAAGGCATCCCCTCCTGTTTTCCCATCACCATTGAGACCATCATGCTTCGCTACCATCTCTTCCATACGCTGCAAGCAGCTCTCATAGAGCGGCTTCAGAATATTAATCGCCGCGAGTAAAAATGCGCCTGAGCCGCAGGTCGGATCGAGTACAGTCATCTGTAAAAGCGCCGTGTAGAAGTGCCGTATCAGTTCGATGTCTTGCGTTTGCATGATGACATCCCGGGCAAACGTACATATATCGAGATTGTAGGTGATGAAATCGTTGATCGAGGTAACGGTACCCTCTGCAAGTTTACGGCGGATTTCCTGGTAGCGTTGACGCCTTATGATCGCTTCGCGCCATGTCTCTGCCGGTAATGCATCTTCCTCCGGGGCGAGCCTGTTCCAGGTATGCCGACGGGCCGCATTCTGTAGCCCGGACGCTATCTCTTCTGGCAATGGCTTTTCCGCGCCTTTTTTCATTACCTCGTAGATATATCTATCGGGATTTTGCTGGAGAAGTCGCCATAGAGAGGGGTCTGTCTGAAAAGGATGGGGATAGTTCTTTTGAGTGGCGTCGAAGAGGTAGGGGATAGTGGTATTTCTTGCGATATATTCTGTAATATCATCCCTGGTGTAGTATGCCCCCATCTCCTTCTGATCGGCATTGGCAAACTTCTCAAAGATATAGCCAAACACATCCGGGTTTATCTCGTTATCATTCCCCTCCCCTGCGTCATCGAGATGCCAGTGCCACTGGCTAAAGAACGTAAAAATGCCATCAAACGCCTCGTCAGGAATCTCAATATCGGGATAGACTTCCTCCAGCCTGTGTTTTTCGAACAGACTCCCATTCAGGTACGGAACATAGCCAAACTCCCGGTCCAGGTCAGTTGGTCGCTCTGATCCCCCCAATCTTTCGTGAAAAAGACGGAGGAGAAATGTACGATAAAACGAGTAAAATGAATCGCTGCCCTTCAGCAGGCGTATTCGTTCCAGATGATGCGGCAGATACTCCTCGTCGCCGTCAAGAAATCCTTTCTTCTGAATGAAATAGGCGAGCATCAGTCGGCTCAGTATGACGGAGGTGTACCACTCCCGGTGTTCAAGAGAAGGGATGCCTCTGATAAAAGCCAGAAATTTCTGATGCTGGGCTTTAAACGCTTCAAAAAAGCCTTTGGCGATGCGATCCGCGTTGAATTTGATATGCAGGCGCTGTTCCTGGGAAAATGTGGGTCGGCCGGTTGGTGCCGCGCGCAGTGGTTGGCTTTCAAGAGGCATGGCCCAACTCTCTTCCTGTTTGACAAACCGTAAAAAAACAGAACGTATGATCTATAAATCCTGGTACTACAGTAGCTGTCGTACAATTGAATATGATACTTGTCCCACAGTACAAGTATAATCATCAGTGTGTGAATTTGCTAGCTTTCGGGTCTGGATGAACGACACGTTGATGTCGAAAATATCAAAGAAGGTAAACAGGAAACCGGCACCAATGACAACAAGAAATGAAGGAGCAAGAGACCAGACTTGAAGTCGATCTGCTTCGAAAAACGGGCTACCCTTGACGTTGCCAGTGAACCATGCTAGATTGAAGGCACATATGTGCCTTCATCGAGTGATTGGCCCAAACATGTTAGAGAGGAACCTTCTCTTGATGCGACAGGATCGAATGCACGTACCTCGTTCTCAGCACGCCCCGCTTTCAAAGCGGCCGCCCTCCCCGGCCAGAAAAGCCACATCCGTCCAATCCTTGCGCGCGCAATCCGTTGCCGCCCTTGCCGATCAATCCGTGAACCCGGTGGAGCAGAGCGGATCGGCCAGAGGCCCAGGATATTCTCTGGCCTCTCTTCCCATCTCCCCGCCAGATGATCTCTCTCCCAGAGACATACGGCAGGCTGCCGGGCAGGGTATACGAACTCCAGCCAGCCGTCTCCCTTATGCCGCGCGCATTCAGCAATCCTTTGGACACCACGATATTAGCGGGATACAGGCGCATCTGGGGTCACAGGCCGCCAGGAGCGCTGAAGCAATACGCGCCTCTGCCTATACGACCGGAAATCATGTTGTCTTTGCCAGGGCAGCGGATGTCCGGACGGTCGCGCATGAGGCGGCACATGTAGTCCAGCAGCGAGCAGGCGTCAGGCTTGCGCAAGGCGTTGGACGGGCGGGGGATAGGTATGAACAACATGCCGAGGCCGTCGCACAACAAGTCACCGCAGGTCAATCGGCGGAAGAGTTGCTCGATCAAGTTGCCGGGGGCCACAACGAGAGCAAGGGAGCCATCACTATTTCCGCTCAATTACAGCCTACAGTACAGAACTTGCAGTATGTGCAACGAACGATAACAGGGTCCGGCGCGCCCGCGATACCTGCTCTTTCTGCGACAGCCACCGGGACGCCCCAGGAGGGTGACTGCGGCTATTTTGAACGTCGTAGAGCCTGGAGTGTGAATCCACCAGTACAGGGAGTAATTATCCAACACATACAACGCGCCTTCGATGTGTATAAAGTCAACGACGTGAATATGCTGACGTCTGCGGAAATAGATGACTATGTTGTTTCGAAAGGCTCAGCGCCATATGCCACAGAAAATGATTACTGGGAACTATGGGAAGCCGAAGGCAGTGGGACCGTAAAAGATGGGGGAGAAGATACCTTTAGCCTGTGTTCGATCAAGGGGAGAGGTCCGTCCAAAAACACAACGAGGGGAACATTCACTATAACCGGTACGGCAGAGTTTTATCCGACAACTGCTGCGCCTTCCACTTTCGGATTTAATCGAGGTACTGTCAAAGCGGCGGGTGGCCTTTTCAGTATGACCAGCGCCCCTCATGGCTTACCTGCGGCTTCGGGAGGCCAGTTGACACATACGGCTACCGTTGAATGGGATAGTACATACAATGAGGGTACGAAACAGCCTGATCCCTATGCAAGATACCCGACAAAGGCATCTAAGACAAAATCCACTGGCTACGCTATAGGCAAGCCAAAACAGAAAAGGGGGTATACCAACTCAAAGGGACTGACGATATTAAGTGTGGTAACGGAAAGTTGACAAGTATGTAAGTAGAGAGGAAGCAGCTATGCAAGGCGATTTCTCACGATTGACATTTGATCCCAGAAGGCACTATCGCAGCGTGCGTATGCAGCAGGGACGGGTGCAACTGGATGCCGATTGGAATGAGCAGATCGATATTTTGAATTATATCTTTGAGACGCAGCTTAAAGATATGCTCGGCTCCAGCGGCGCTTCGCAGCTAACAGCAGGGTTTAAGATCGTTATTGAGAACAACGATGATATGACGCAACACCTATCGGCTCTCGACGCGCAAGCTTCCCGGAAGCAACGGGAGCCAGAGGGCGGCAGCCAGGCGTTGCCGGAATTTTCCATAAGCGCGGGACGCTATTATGTTGATGGTGTGCTATGCGAAAACGAACAAGATGTACCCTTCTCAGAGCAGCCATACTACCCCCAGGCGCGTATAACTTCGACGCTCAAAGATCGCTGCCTTGTCTATCTCGATGTATGGCAACGCCATATTACGGCCTTTGAAGATGCCTCCCTGCGCGAAATTGCTCTCGGTGGAATAGACACGACGACTCGCGTGCAGACGATATGGCAGGTGAAATTGCTGCCCATTACCCACGAACATAGCCATGAAATACTCGTCAGGGGCGGCCATGTGACCTATGAAGAGATAGTCGATCTGCCCGAATGGAATGGACTGGTTCACCGGCACGAGAAGAAAGGGAAATTGGCTGCTCGCCATATTTCAAATAGCACTATGCTGGATAACCAGCTTTACCGCGTGGAGATACACCGCGTACATGACGGCAAAGCCACTTTCAAATGGTCTCGTGAGAACGCTTCCATTGTCTTTGACATCGAACACATCCTCTCATACGAGAAAATAGAGCCTGATACCGCGCAGTGTACTCTTATTGTGAGCGACCTGGGGCGCGATCTGACACAATTGCAAAAGGGAGATTGGGTCGAGTTTGTCAATGACGAGACCGTATTGCGCGGGTATACGCTGCCACTCTACCAGGTAAGCAATGCTCCTGATGCGACACGGCGAGAGGTGACGCTGGTCGGGCAGCACGCGCAGATATTGGAGAGGCTGGCTCAACAGGATCAAGGAAAAGCGGCTACACTCCTGATTCGCCGCTGGGATCATAGCCGGGCAAATGCGCCAGAAAACGGCACACGCTCTGTTGAAGAGAACATCTGGCTCGATCTGGAACACGGCATCCAGGTATGCTTTTCTGGCAGTAGCTCATACAATGTGGGCGACTACTGGTTGCTGCCAGCGCGCACGCTGCTGAACGATGTCGAGTGGCCCTGTGACGTGAATGGTCCACTGGCACAACGAGCTCGTGGCATCCAGCACCATTATTGCCCGCTGGCGCTCTTGCATCTCCGCAAACAGGGCTGGACAGTAGCGAAAGACTTGCGCAGAATCTTTGCTCCCCTGCCGGTGCTTACCGAGCGCACTACGCATATGAAGAGGCCAGAGGAGGTCAAAGCCGAAATCATCGAGGAGGTGCAGGTAGTCGAGAGAAATGTTTTGTATGAGGAGTGTACCTCCCGCGAAAAACTCGGATCAGGAGACCTCGTTTCTCTTATACCAGGCACGAACTTACAGGTGACGAGAGCCAATCGAGAGAACGCGAAATTGATATTCGGCGTTGTATCAGGAGCAACTGAGGCGGACGGGGAGCAGCGTTACCGCGTCACGGTGTATGGCCGCGCTCGCTGCAAGGTGGTCGGGGCCGTTGAAGCAGGCGATCTGCTGACGGTCGCTGAAAAAGATGGGTGTGCTACAAAAACTGGTTCTGTCCGCGAGTTTTTCCATGCCGGTTCGCTGGTGGGTAAAGCGCTGCATGCCTATTCACCAGAGACCAGCGCTGATGCTGACGATATTCTTCCCAATCCAGCGACGGAGGACGATGAGGCTGTTCCAGGCATGATTGATATTATGGTGACACTACAATAGAGGGAGTTGTCGTCATATGAGAATAGAGACCCGCAATAGCCCTTGTTTTCGCAAATAATATATGTTATCTTGTAATTGTTAGCTCAACTATCCCGGCATAAAAATACAACAACACCCCTGTTGTATTAAGTCACCTCATAGCAGAGATGGAGAGCGTTGTCCAATGCCTTGCTCGACTACTAGAAACGAGGATCGCTATGCCTGTTGTACCCGCTATTTCCTATCCTGGCGTCTACATCCAGGAGGTGCCGAGCGGTTCCCACACGATTGTTGGCGTCTCTACTTCGATTACCGCCTTCATCGGACGCACACTGCGCGGCCCCGTCAACCAGGCCACAATTACCACCAGCTACTCCGACTTCGAGGAAAGCTTTGGTGGCTCGTGGTCGCAAAGTTATCTTCCCGATGCCGTGCGCGACTTTTACATGAATGGCGGGACGCGAGCCGTCATTGTGCGCCTCTACCACCCGTCAGGGAAAGATACTCCGCCGCCGATGCCTCCCGTACCGGCGGTGACAGTGACAGAGGTACCCAATGCTGGTGGTCAGAGCCAACCTGCCGATCAATCCGGCACGAGCGCTCAAAACGCGCCGGGTTCAAAGAGCCAGGCGAGCAAATCCGCCGCCTCCTCAAGCAATGTACCGGCAACAGTAGCAGCGCCTGCGCCTACCTCGACAACCAACGCTGTTTTGACCGTTGGCGGCCTGACTCTGGAAGCCCGTGACCCCGGTTCGTGGAGCAATAACCTCAGCGCCAGCATTGACGCTCCCGATGTAAGGGACGACAACGATGCGCAAAGTCGCTACGGGTTGAACAAAGCAGACCTGTTTAATCTTGTCGTCATGGATGCCAAAACCCATCTATCCGAGACATTTCGCAATGTGACGGTGAAGCTGGATTCTCCCCAGCGCGTAGATCAGGTATTGGCGACCGGCTCGAATCTTGTCTTCGTCCCCGGCTCACTTCCACAAAGTGTGACCGTCCCGTCTACAGGGAAGGTAGAAGCGGCAGCACAGATCAAGGATGATGGCTTGTCGCTTACCGGCGCTGATTTTCTCGGCGGCGAGGGTGACACCTTCGATCTGGACAAAAAGGGCCTCTATGCTTTAGAAAAGGTTGATCTGTTCAATCTACTTTGTATCCCGCCATACAACAATGATGATGTCGATCCAGAAGTGGTTGGGTCTGCTGCTGCCTATTGCGAGCGGCGGCGGGCGATGCTGCTGCTCGATCCGCCCACGCGCTGGAAGGATAAGCAGACGGTGGCGCAAGAGATGCTGGACCCCGTCAAGAACCTGGGAACCTCCAGCGCCAACGCGATGGTGTTCTTCCCTCGCTACAAACGAGCGGGTTCATGGAAAACGTATGCTCCATCTGGCGCTATCGCAGGCATTATGGCTCGCACAGATACACAGCGCGGGGTATGGAAAGCGGCGGCGGGCTTGAGCGCGACCATCGCGGGCATATCTGAATTGAGCATTCCGCTAACCGATCCCGAAAATGGCGTACTCAACCCCCTGGGAGTGAACTGCCTGCGTACCATGCCGGGCGTTGGCCCTGTTGTCTGGGGCGCGCGTACCTTGCAAGGAGCCGACATTCTCAGTTCCGATTGGAAATACATTCCCGTCCGTCGCCTGGCTCTCTATATCGAGGAAAGCCTCTATCGCGCGACACGCTGGGCTGTCTTCGAGCCGAATGACGAGCCGCTCTGGGCGCAACTGCGCCTCAGCATCGGCGGGTTCATGAACGATCTGTTCCGCCAGGGAGCCTTTCAGGGCCAGTCGCCCAAAGATGCCTATTTTGTCCAGTGTGATAGTACAACCAATACCCAGACGGATATTGACCGGGGGATTGTCAGCATCTATGTAGGGTTTGCCCCTGTGAAACCGGCTGAGTTCGTGGTTCTCTACATCCAGCCATCGGCTGGTCAAGCAGCTATGTAAGGAGTGTGCTGTGGCCGACAAGAATACACAATTTGTGGTAAATGCCTCTCGCTATGATCCCTACAAGAGTTTTAAGTTCCGCGTCATGTGGGACGGCAAATATGTCGCCGGCGTGAGCAAGGTAGGCGGTCTGACGCGCACGACACAGGTGGTGACACACCGCGAAGGCGGCGATCCCAGTGCTGTGCGCAAATCACCAGGGCAGACAGAATACGCGGCGATTACCCTTGAGCGCGGCGTTACCCACGACCTGGAGTTCGAGAACTGGGCGACTAAAATCTGGGATTTTGCCAATCGAGGGCAGCTCGGTCAGGAGATGTCTTTGCAGGATTTCCGCAAAGACATCATTATCGAACTATATAACGAGGCCGGTCAGAAAGTGATGGCCTATAACGTCTATCGCTGCTGGGTCTCGGAATTTACCGCCCTGCCCGATCTGGACGCCAGCGCGAACGCCGTCGCTATTCAGACACTCAAGCTGGAAAACGAGGGCTGGCAGCGCGACACGAGCGTCACCGAGCCAACGGAAACGAAGCTGGCATAAGCCATGCGCGCGTTATCAGCCAGTGATATTTTGTATGTCTGGGAGGTAGGGCAGCAGAAACATGCTGTAGACCGGGCTTTGTTGTTACTGGCCGTTGCTCTGCCTGCGTTTTCGCCAGCCGCGTTGAGTTCCCTGACCATCGGGCAGCGCAATAGCCAGTTACTGCTACTGCGTCAAAAAACGCTGGGAACAGTGGCAATGTGTTTCGTGCAATGTCCCCGCTGCAACGAAAAACTCGAGTTCACTCTCGATCTCCGGGCAATGTTGCCTGCCGCAGTGGAAGCGCCTGTCGGGCCAGGCGAACTCTCGGAACACATTTACACGTTGAGCGTCGATGCCTTTACCCTGAACTTTCGCGTACCGACGAGCGCCGACCTGGCATCTATCGCGCGTGCTGTTGATACGCGAGAAGGGAGCCGTCTCTTGATTGAGCAATGTGTCGTGGGGGCTACGCGGGATGAACAGGATGTAAGTGTTGAAAATCTGCCCGAAAATGTTCTGCAAGCGCTATCCGGGGCCGTTATCGAACGTGACCCGCTGGCCGAGATGGAATTTGCGCTGCATTGTCCCGCGTGCCAGCACGACTGGACGACGCTTTTTGACATCGTCTCATTTTTCTGGACGGAACTCGAAACGTTGGCAAAACGACTGCTGCGCGATGTGCATACCGTCGCCTCCGCCTACGGTTGGCGCGAAAGCGATATTCTTGCTCTAAGCGCGGTACGCCGCCAGTTTTATCTAGAGTTGATCCGCTCATGACTGATCTATTTTTGCATCTGGCCGCGCAAAGCCTGAGCAGCAATGTTGGGGTACAGCCGCTCATTACGCCCCTGTTCGCGCCCACTCCTCAACTCGTTGCACAAACGGATCTGCCGGTCTTTCATGACCAACCAGCAGTGGCGACAGAAACCGCCCCGTTTTCAATCGCACCCGCAACTTTTGCCGGCAGGATGACCGATCTACCAGAAATGGAGCAGCCATTCGAAGAAGCCGCGCTACCAGAAAAACGCGCGATACTCTCCGACCTTGTGCCTCCAGAAGTTCCGCGCGATTCTGCTCCCACGTTGTCTTTACGTCACCTGCTCCAACCTCAACACCCTGCTTATGATGAGATGGAATCGCTATTACCCGTTACTCAGTCACTGGTGCCTGCTCCGGCGGGCGAGGAACCCGTGCCGGAAGATGTGCGACCTCCGACCTTAGCGCAAGATCAATCAGGTCAGAGGAGC
>DASTKD010000642.1:0-14130 GCA_035716135.1 Ktedonobacteraceae bacterium | reverse complement strand
AGAAGCGCATCTTCGCGCTCAGTCTACATCTTCGTCTTGCCGGAGATCATTAACACCGAGATCGCAGTCTCGTGCATGATACACAAAACTTCTGTAGGATTCACGTAAGTTGTAGAGAACGAGGATATTTTTAGCATCATTAATGAGCATTGATAACCGTTACCTGACAAACATGAGAAATTGCAGGCACAAGGTCTCGCCAGATTCGGCTAACAGGCAACATAATGAAGTTTAAAAAACGGGAAATCGTTTACCGGGAAGAGATTTTAGCGAGTACCCCAGGCACAGATGTCGCGCCTGGGAAAAAGAAATAAATGTAACATGCAACTACCCCCGTTCACTATCACAAGATGAAAAGCCTACAGTTTTGTCAATCTACTCTTAATATAGCTCGCACTACATAGACGCTTCACAAAACTAGAGTTCAACTAGTGAATGGCACTTACCCTTTTGTCCCTCGCTGCGGTATAAAATTCTAATCAGAAATGTAACAATCACATCCGAATACCATTATAATTAAGAAAATTCAATATGTCAAGGCGCTTGATTTCTTTAAGCAGAATTACGTAAAAAGAGGGAATTACGTGTAACTATATGTTGTTCTGGAAATCATTGAAAAATTATCTACTATTTTCAGGTTAGCTACTAACGTCTCAAAGTCAATCTAGCGGGAAGTTATTTCTCTACAGTGGCCCCGATCAGGCCAGAGCAACACTCCAAATACCATAGCTGCCAGGTATCCGACTACATTGACTCCCTTGTGGAGTACCAGCCGGACTACAGCTATAATAATCTCCGCTCAGGTTGGTCGCCGATTGCATTACCCCGTCGAAAAACAGCCTGGCTTTTCCGGCAGCGTCTGTCACAATGAACTGAACGTGCTTACTGGTATCGATGGTTCCCCTGAAAGGGCCGCTGCCCTGTATATGGGGACCCAGGGCGAGGTAGCCAGCAATATTTACCCGGTTTTGTCGAATGCTCGTCAGGGATATATTTGTGGTTACATTGGCTGATACATCGTAAATTGTGCCGGTGTACGTTCCGCTAAGCGCCGGGTAGATGGATGGCGCGGTGGTAGCAGCGGGTACGGATGTGGGCGAAGTTCGTATCAGGGAGGGTGTTGGAGTAGTGGGATGAGCAGGCGGAAGACTTTGCCTGTAGAACCAGAAACCTGCTCCGGCACTCAAGCTGATCAGTATTGCCAGTAAGATAAGCAATACACCAGGTTTCCAAACGCGGGTAGCATGTGGTGGCGCTGCCACAGGCGCTGGAGCAGGTGTTTCATCTGCTTGCCTTGATGCCGCGAGCTGTAAGCCGTCGAGTTCTCTGACATGGAGTGTACCTGGCTGTTCTGGCAGGAGGGCAGGCGGAGACGATGAGGTTGATGCCAACTCCTCTGATAATCCGGGTGCGGCTTGACTTGCCAGGGATACCAATACCTCGCGGAACTGCTCAACCGACGAGAAACGGTCATTGTCATCGATAGACATCGCTCGTTGAATGGCTTCAGATAGCAATATGGGAACGTCAGGGATTATCTCATTCACCGGCTTTAGAGGGTCAGTCTCCCCATTACTCAGCCGGGTCGATCTAGAGAGCGCATCAGGAGGGACAATGCCGGTCAGTAAAGTATAGCATGTTGCACCCAATCCGTAGACATCGGTACGAGCGCTGAATTCGCCCTTGTATTGCTCAGTTGCTCCATAGCCCGGCGCAAAATAATCGAGAGTCGTTGTGGCTGAGCCATGCTCAGTAAAGAGGTCTAGCATTGCCAACGCCGGCTCATCAACCGTCCGCGATACGATGACGCTGGCAGGCTGAATGTTTCGATGAATAACAGGGGAATGGAGACCGTGCAGGTAGGCAATAGCATTGACAACTGGAGTCATGATACGTATCACCTCGACCAGTGGGAATCGCTTCTCCGCCTGCTGCAATCGCAATGCCTCAAGATTCTGCTCTTCAACATAACTCATAAGCAAGTAAGCTCGATCGAGCTTTTCATCATTGAAGGCATATTGGACGCGCGGCAATACTTGACGATCAAGAGGCGCAGGCGATACATACTCAAGGGAAAAGCCATACTGTTCTCGTTCATCGATATGGATCATCTCCGCCAGGACAAAAAGCTTTTGTTTGTCGCGCTGGTCTCGAACAAGATAGACGTTGCCAAAATCACCTTTGCCAAACAGGCTCTCTACGGTGTAATGTTTGTGTATCGCCGTCCCCACAGGGAGAGGGTTTTGTTTTTCCTGCATGTTCGCCCCCTTGTACTTGTCTATCAGAGGACACTCTCTGGAAAAGTGTATACCAAAGCATGTTTTCATGACCCATTGGACGATTGCCTGTATAAAGACAGCATATAATACTCTACTCTAGAAAATCAATATGGTTCTTTCGTGAGGGAAGGATGGATTCATCATGGCAACACAAACGCAACAGGAAGTTCGCTCGATACAGAAGACCTCGGAGGGACGGCAAGATGATGAGCATGTCGGATGCAGCATAGGCATCATGGCTCACAACGAAGAAGCCAATATTGCGCGCACTCTACACGCTGTCTTGCAACAGCAGGGGCCAACCCTGCGCATCGAGGAAGTCATCGTTGTTGCCAGCGGATGCACAGATCGCACCATACCCATTGTCGCTGAAATCGCGCTGCAAGAGCCTCGTGTGCGACTGTGTGTACAGGAGAAGCGCGAGGGCAAAGCCTCTGCCATCAATCTGTTCCTCAAACAGGCCGTCAGCCCGGTCGTTGTACTCATTGGCGCAGATGTTCTTCCCGCACCTTCTGCTCTGGAGTACCTGTGCGCTCCCCTCAAAGATCCAAAGATTGGTATGGTTGGAGGTCGTCCCATCCCGGTAAATAATCCGGCCACTTTTATGGGTTTTGCTGCTCACCTGCTCTGGCGCATACACGATCGCCTGGCTCGAATCCACCCCAAGCTCGGTGAAGTGATCGCTTTCCGTAACGTCATCGCGGGTATCCCAAACGACAGCGCCGTTGATGAAATCTCCATCCAGGCGCTTATTTCTCAGCTTGGCTACCGGTTGATCTATGAACCTGCCTGTATTGTCTATAACAAAGGTCCGCTCTCCATCCCGGATTTTCTCAGGCAACGCCGCCGCATCTACGCGGGACACATGCAGGCCAGAGATCAGCAAAACTACCAGGCCGCGACCATGAATGCGCGTCTTCTCGTCCGCCAGCTTATCGCTTGCCGCGACTTCACTATGAGCAGCCCCAGGCGAATCATGTGGACTTCAGGTACCGTCATTCTTGAAGCGTATGCGCGCCTGCAGGGCTACAATGACTATCGCCACAAGCGTGACCATCACATCTGGCAAATGGTAGACACGACGAAGGACCTGGAAGCAAACCAGCGTAAAGTAAGACGTATTTGTAACGCCCGGAGCGTTCTGGTTTTTCGCTTCATTCTTGACGACACGGGAGAGTACGATGTCAATCCTGAGCGTGAAGATCGTGACGCTGCTGAGGTGGCTCGTAAGCTCTTACCGCTCTTGCGTACCAGGATTCGCAAAGAAGACAAACTCTCGATCAACGGTTCTGGAATTATCACTGCTGTTATTCGCGCTGAGCAACATGGGGCTGAGCTTGTGGCTAAGCGCATCCAGGAGGCAGTTCAAGCCGCACCTGTGCGCATTGGATTGCGAGGTCGAGAGGTCAAAATTACGTTTGCCTGTAGCATACTTACCTTTGCCTTGAAAGCAAAGGATGGAAGGTGAACAGGCATAGAGCATACTTTTTCACCTATCCTGGAGAGGAAACCGAAATGTATGTGATCATCGGAAAGTACGGCGTACATATGGAAGAGGTAGGGTTGGTCCTTACCCACCCTACCGGGATTAGTTTTGTCCTGACACAGGATGAGGCGATAGGGCTTATGAAATTTGTCCAGGTCTACCATGATGCGCTGGCAACCGCACTGCGCAACTCAGAGCCGCCTATTCAGAGGATCGCTATCTATGAGGGATCAAAAATCCCAAAGCGTTCCAGGGGCAAGCGCAAATAGCCTCAAATGGGAGAATAACGAACATTGCGTATTTCCAGCGTGACGCTCGACGAACCCTGGAAGAGTACCTCGAACACAATATAGAGATGCGAGAGATCGGCATGGGTGAACGCATCGAGCGGGAGAGTAATGGTAGACCATCCTGCATTCAAGCATTGCTGTACGGTTGTTTCACTGCCATCATCCGGCTGGTTTTTATCCTTGATGCCTATCCGCACGCACTGTCCGTCAACTGTCGCGCCCAAATCAACGACCAGCGAGCGATATGCGCTCACGTCGATCGAGGGGCGATGCCCTGGCGGAGCAGGTGGACCCACACTAATAGACATTGCTCCCCACTGCTGGTTAGCAGGATACGTGAGTACCAACGAACCATCGCTGGTACTGAGCCACTGATGCTGGTGTCCAGAGGTATCCAGCCCCACCACAAAGCCCGATGCCGGCCCATTAACATACACATCCCGATAACTGCGCTGCGCCAGCGTAGCCCGCGCAGGAGTTGGAAGCATGGCGCTTAAAGCGGGCTTCGCCTGCCCATTTTGCTGGTAAAGCCCCCAGTTCGTCCCAACCCCCTCCTCGTGAACTTTCCAGCCCTCGTCAAAAGCGGCGAAATAGAAATACTGCACGCCCCCTGCCTGCGCCCAGTTGACGAACGCTCTCAAGTACTGAGCCTGGTTGGCAGCGCTCGGAACCGCCGCCTTGTAGGCGGGGCCGGCAGAAGGCCAGCCGGTCTCGCCGATCACAATCCGCTTGCCGGGAAAAGTCTTCTGAACCTCCGTATATGCTTGATCGAGAGATTGTATGGCAGAATCGATTGTGACCCCCTGCCAGAATGGATAGATGTGAACGGTAATGAAATCGACATCACGCGCCAGCTCAGGATGTTTTATCCACTCGGTATATGTATCCGCCACCGTGATCGGAACCGCGCGCCCAACTTTAGCGCGTACTTGCTCAATGTCGGAGCGCAATTGCTGCTCTGACAAATACCCGTTTTGTAATACCTCGTTGCCTACGATGATGGCACCCACCGCTCTATTTGAAGCGAGTCGCTCTCCGGCTGCCATCTCCTTTGCATTCGCCGCAGGGTCGCTTCTTAACTGAATGCCTGAAGCCACACAGACATGAGCCGCCGCCGCCGCCTGAATGATGGCATCCGCGGCACCTGTGGAGCTATACGTGCGTATGTAATGGGTAAGTGATGCCAGGGTGGGCATATCTGCCTCGATTTCCTCGTTCGAGGGAAAGACTCCAAGTGTTGGGTCCTGTCCTGGATGAGCAGGGCCATAGGCAAGACCTGCAAGGCTGAGCTTGCCAGGCGCAGGTTGGGGCTGCGTACAAGAATAGTTTTCTTGCGAAGGTCTGGGAGACGAACTCGCAGACGGGCCGGAGGCGGGGGAAGTCCCGGAGCAACCGGCCAGGAGGGCGCTGAGAGCAAGCCAGAGACTGGCGGTGATCTCCAGAAGCCAGTATCTGCGAGTTGAGCGAAACATAAGTATCCCCTCTCGAGGTCATCAAACACATATCCCTGTAATGAACATTCCCAATCACCATCGGAAATGTCATTCTGAGCGCAGCGAAGAATCTCCCTCGCCACGCCGAGATTCTTCGCTGCGCTCAGAATGACAGGCCAGGAACAATCCCTGTGCGAATAAACACGAGGCATTCTACCACATTGCCAGCCGGGTCAACCTTCACCGTTACCACCTGTCAAACGAAAGAACAAGCTGGAAAATCACACAGGAGCGAGAATCAAGCAAGCGCAAACAGTCCGAATAGATGAACGAATGATACAATCGGACACCTTACCGATACCTTCGTTCCTTGAGAATAATAGCCCTTTTTTGCTACCCTGTTTGATTGGGATGGCAGTGTAGACATCCTCGCACAGATAGACTCGGGGGAAGTTTTCTTCCAAACCTCTTATTGCTACGCTGGCGATCTTCAAAGGCGACCTTTACCAGCGCTGCGTTTACGAATCGGCTAAAGGCGGCGGATATTTCCATTGGATGGGTGTTATATGACGATTGAAAGCAGTTCGTATGAGTTAGATAGTTCGGATGCTGAAGAACCGACGCAGAAACGTGTCGCAGTAGCGCAGGGAAGAAAGTTACAGGCGCAGCAACAGGCTGGTGAACAGGTTGTCTCACGGGACAATCTCTCTACTACTCATGACCTGAGTGTCGTCGTTCCAACCAGAAATGAACAGGCTAACATCTGGCCTCTAGTGGAATCGTTGCGGAATGCCTTGCGCGGCTTGCGCGTGGAAGTCATCTTCGTTGATGATAGCGACGATGACACACCGTCAGTCATTGAGGATGCCGCAAGGATCATGAACTCATCTGAGTTGCAGATTCACCTGGCGCATCGTTCAGCCGGCGCGGCGCGAGCCGGTGGGCTGGCGACTGCCGTTGTGCATGGCATGAATGTCGCACAGGCCGAATATATCGCGGTCATCGATGCCGACCTCCAGCATCCCCCGGAGCAACTGCGCGTGTTTTACGATCAGGCCGTCACGCAGAACGCGGACCTGGTAATAGCGAGTCGCTATATCAAGGGCGGGAGCAATCAGGGGTTGGACGGTCTGGGACGGCGATGTATTTCCGTGGGCATGAAATGGACGGCCAGGTTGCTCTTTCCCGGACAATTGCTGCGCATCTCTGACCCTTTGAGCGGTTTTTTTCTCCTGCGCCGGTCGCTCCTGGCTAATGTATCGCTGCGCCCGATTGGCTACAAAATTCTGCTGGAGATTCTGCTACGCTGCCCCTGGCGGAAAGTACTCGAAGTCCCGTACCATTTCCAGGCGCGGGTTCACGGGCAAAGCAAGGCCAAAATGCAGCAGGGCTTGCAGGCGCTGCGGCATATGCAGCGCCTGTGGCGTGAAGTGCCAGCTGCCGGACGTATCTGGAAGATCTGCATCCTGGTTTTATTAAATTTGCTGGTTGCATTGACACTTTTCAATATAAACAGGTTTTTCCCCTGGGTAGGAACCAATCTCACCCTTGTTGTCTTTGGGGTAATGGCTTGCCTTGACTTCGTCCTCTTCAACCGCTTTATCTTTCCTACGCCAGCCCTGGCAAGCCGTGTTATCTCTTCCCCTTCTCCACAGGCTTTGACATTCACAGAAGATATCGAAAGGGTCAAGCTCCCATCGCCCCACAACGGCATCACGAATGGGCATTACTCACATTCCATTCAAGATATCGAAAAGGTCAAGCTCCCATCGCCTCAGAACGGCACCACGAACGGGTATCACCTGTACTCCATCGCCGATATCGAAAGGGTCGAGCTTCCATCGGCGAAGAAGGTCGTGGCATCGGCGTTCGACCTGCTACAGAAATCTCAGACGGCGCGGAAGAAAAAATTCCTCGACAGGCTTCCCTCCATAGCGGCAGTGGCAGTGGTGATCCTGGCAGTTGGCTGGATTATCTATGCACAGCCTGGCCCGTTGCTCGTGCTGGCAGTCCTGCTTATCGGGTTGGCGATTACGTTGACAAAAAATGTCAAGCGCGAACAGGCAATTACGATGGTGCTGTCCGTCGCTGTTGGAGTTTCTGCCATCGATTACTTGAGCTGGCGTTTTGTCTCGACGAACTGGCCGGGCTGGTGGGTTTCTGTACCGCTTCTTTTCGCGGAGACCCTGGGAGCGCTTCATGTACTTGGTTTTCAGTTCACCGTCTGGCCCTGGTCGCCACCAGAGATTGTGGGAGGTGAAGATCCGACACGCTACCCGATTTTCGTCTTCATCCCTACCGTCAATGAAGGAGCCGCTATTCTCAGACCAACATTGGAAGGGATCATTGCCGCTCGTGATAAGTACCTGGCGCGCTATCCTCACGGACGGGTGGAGATTGTTATCTGTAACGATGGACGTGTGGCGAAGGCGGCGAACTGGGAAGAGACCGACCTGCTGGCAAAACAACTGGGCGTCTGTTGTGTCACCCGCAGCATAGGCGGTGGAGCGAAAGCAGGCAATATTGAAAATGCCCGCAAGGAACTTCAAGCTACAGGCAATGCCCTGCTTGTCATTTTTGATGCCGACCAGGTTGCGAAGCCAGACTTCCTGCTCAAAACTATTCCGCCTTTCCGTGATCCTAAGATGGGCTGGGTACAGACCGGACAATACTATGCGAATTTGGACAACCCGGTGTCCCGTTGGGCGGATGACCAGCAATCCATGTTTTACAATCTACTCTGTCCGGGAAAGGAGGCTCTCAACGCCGCGTTTATCTGTGGGACGAATGTGGTCATTCGCGCAGCCGCGCTGGACCAGATCGGTGGCTTGCCGCAAGATTCGGTAACCGAGGACTTTGCGGCCTCCATCGCTCTGCATCCATCCTGGCGCAGTGTCTATCTGACAGACGTTCTCGCTACCGGCCTGGGGCCGCTGGATGTGCCATCCTATCTCAAGCAGCAAGGTCGCTGGGCAATCGGCACCATGAGTGTATTTCGCACTCATTGGCGTGAAATCTTTCTGCCACGCAAACATGGCTTGCAGTTTGGGCAACGGGTGCAGTACTTCCTGGCCTGTACGCATTACCTGTGTGGTTTGCGCGACCTGATCTACTTACTCAGCCCGATTCTCTTCATCTTCACGGGCATTCCGGCTGTACGCAGCGCTTATCTAAGCGATTACCTCTTGCACTTTCTTCCATACTGCCTGCTGGGTATGGCCGCGCTCTGGTATTCCGCGCGTGGCATTACCGGATTGCGCGGTATCATCATTGGCTTTGGCTCTTTCCCCGTGCTAATTGGCAGCCTGCTCTCCGTCGTCTTACAACGCAAAGTTGGTTTTGCTGTAACCTCCAAACAGCGAGGTGGGAAGCGTTCGCACAGCTACCTGGCAGTGTATTTCCTCTTCCTGGTACTCTGCCTTGCCTGCCTGTTCTGGGCAACCCGGCTTAAAGGGAAGGAACAGACCGCTCTCTTCATCAGCATCATGTGGGTGGTCTACTCAATCGTGATGGTAGGTAGCTTCCTCTGGCTGAACCTCAAAGACATGCGCTTTCACACGGCTGTGCAGCAATCCGGGGCAACAGATGAGACCATTGCCAACCAGTTCTATCCTTCGAAGCTATCGAACCGCACCCGTGGACTGAATCCGCTATGGAACCTGGCGTTGTCGGCATTAATAGCCATTCCCATTCTTGCGAATAACGTGCCTGGCTCACTGCTAGTTTTCGCGGGTGGTGAATCTACACCATTTATAATCGGCCAGGAGAAAATAGCCGCTCCATATTTCGGTGTATCGCTTCCTGTACAATTGTTAAAGAATCGACCGCAGGCATTGGAGCATGATCTCGACACCCAATTTTCCATCATTGGTCGCACACAGGACATCCATGATCTATTTGACAAGTCCTGGGCCAACCAGCTAGCCGCGCAACACGCGCGCCCCTGGATCACGCTGCAATTCGGCGTGTTCGGCCCGAAGCAAAAGCCACCGCTCGATGCCAGTTTGCTTTCGGTCATCAACGGGCTGCATGATCAGGAAATCAAGCGCTGGGCTATGGATATACGCGATTATGGCAAACCCGTCTATCTGACAGTCTTTCTTCACGCCGACAAAAACTGGTCGCTCTCATCGGGTGTCGCCAATGGGGGCATTCCAGAGGATGTACCGAAGGCGTGGATGCATGTACAGTCGGTTTTTCGTGCCGTTGGAGCAAACAACGTGGCCTGGGTCTGGGCTCCGGCTGATCCTCTCCATGACCAGCCATATGCGCCGCCAGCATCAACCATCGACGCTGTTCTCCAAAGTTTCATTAACTACCCCGGCACAAAATGGGGAGACCCGGAGACGGTTCTGCAAAATTTGGTGCAGCGCTATCCAGGAAAGCCGCTCTTTGTGGAGGCCAGCGCCAGCGGACCGGCGGCACAAAAAGCCGCGTGGCTGAGAAAACTGGGGCTGGCCGTTAATACCATCCCTCAAGTTTATGCCCTGCTCTATCACGAAGGTGGCCCTGGACTCGATCCGAACAGCGCGCAAATTGAGAGCTGGTCTCTCACATCTGATCCTGAATCGCTCGCGGCCATACGTAGTATTGTGGACAGCCTGCGCGACATGCGCAGAACGGGGGGATCATGAACGCGACCTCTTCATCTCAGCAACTGCTTAAAACGAAAAAAATAACACGCAGGCACCTGCTGGCAGGCGTGGCGATGTCACGCTGGTCATTGCCATTGATCCTGGCTTCTCAAGCGCTGCTTTCCTTGATGCTATTACGCAATACCGCCTTTCAGGATGAGGCACTCTATCTGTTTGCGGGGCGGCAAATTATGAGCAGTTGGCTCGGTCTCCCCTATTTTCCGGTCACATGGGCGTACTTCTTGTCTGGATACGCCTACTTCTACCCGGTTATTGGAGGCGCGCTAGCCATGCTGGGAGGCGTAGAGCTGGCGCGCATGTTTAGCCTGCTATGCATGATGGTGACTACCGTATGCGTACACTATATAACAAAACACTTTTTTGGTAAAAATTGCGCAATTCTGGCTGCTGTACTCTTCGCCTTCCAGGGACCAGTTTTGTTTATCGGGCGACTGGCTACATATGACGCGCTGTGTTTAGTGCTGCTGTCACTGGCTGTAGTCCTGGCTTTACATGCGAGTAAAGCTCGCAGGCCCTGGGCTATCCTGGGCATCGGCCCGCTGCTCGTACTCACCGTCCTTGCCAAGTTTGCCGGCCTGTTATTCTTGCCCATCCCATTCGCCATGCTCGCCTGGTGCAGCCTGGAGAGAAAGGGTTGGGGAAAAATGCTGATCCGGCTGGGAATGGCACTCGGCTCATTAGCCGTCGCCAGTGTTGTTGCCTATCTCGTTCTTGATAAAGAGGCCCTGCACGCCGTTAGCGCATCGACCACGAGCCGCGATGTCATCGTGAAAACCGCGCCGCTCTTTTTGATCCAGTATATTGTTATTCTGGTGGGCATCGCCTTTGCGCTGGGACTGCTGGGGCTGGTCCTCGGCGGTCGGCGATACCTTCTCACAGGGCTATTGCTTTTCGGCTCATCCCTACTCGTTCCAGCATATCATATCTACGAAGGCGAACTGATCTCACTGCACAAGCATTTAGCGTTCAGCATGGTTTTTGTGACGCCGCTAGCAGGGTACGCAGTGGCGCGTATCATAGACCATCAACACAATCTTTCCTTCGGTCGCTACTGGTTCGCAGGATTAGCGCTCTGTCTTATCACCTTCTCTTCAGGCGTAACTCAGGCACAGAACCTGTATGGCGCGTGGGCTTCGAGTACTAGTCTCACTTCCGCGATGCGTACCCAGGCAAGGCTCGGCAGTGGTCGTTATCTGGCTGAAGATTTCGATGTATGTCGCTATTACCTGCAGGATGTAACCGATCTATGGCAATGGAGTAGCCTGGATTTCTTTGAGTATACCGACAAAGCGGGACATTATCTTCAGGGCGAGGAGGCATATCGCGCCGCGATTCACGAGGGGTATTTCGCTATCGTTGAGTTGAGTTACGGCTATAATGCGGCGCTTGCCGTCTTCATCGGCCAAGAACTGGCAGCAAGTGGGAAGTACCAGATCATAGACAAAATTCCCAACAGTAATTCATACGGTAGAGGTTTTTTCTGGATATGGCGCAAGCTATGACTTCGACGCTGTTTTTGCACCCGGCAGTAACCGGTAGCAGGAGGATTCAATGATTGGGGCATCTTCCATACAAAGATCTGCCATCAAGCCGATCGCCAGAAAACAGGTGAAAGCCGGCGCGCTTCCATCGTTCTGGCCGCTCATCCTCATCCTGGCGATGCAAGCCGCTATCTCCCTTGCAACGTTACATAATACCGCCTTTCAAGATGAGGGACTCTACCTGTATGCCGGGCGACAAATTATTCATTACTGGATGGGTGGCCCCGTTCCCCTTGATCGTTATGCCTTTTATTTCTCAGGCTACCCCGATGTGTATCCGGTCATTGGCGGTTTCCTGGATATGATCGGTGGGCTGGAACTGGCTCGCCTGTTCAGCCTCTTCTGTATGATGGGCGTCAACACCATCGTCTACTACAGTACTAAAAAGTTCTTTCAGCGCCCTGCCGCGATCCTCGCCTCGGCCACCTATGCCTCCCTGGGAACAGTTTTATATGTCGGTCGCCTGGCTACCTTTGATTCCCTGTGCCTCTTCCTGATAGCGCTGGCGGCAGCCGTCGCCTATAAAGTGAGTACCAGTCGTCATCCCTGGTTGGCGCTTATGATCGGGCCATTGCTCGTTCTCTCGATTCTGGCAAAATATGCCGCGATGCTCTTCGCGCTTCCAGTGCTGGGCATCCTGGTCTTCTGTAGCGTTGCCTTCCTGGGCTGGTGGCGAATGCTACTTCGCCTCGCTCTGGCCCTGGTCGCGCTCGGCATCAGCCTGGTTGTGGCCTATCACTTTATGGACCCGCTGGCTTTTCATGCCATCCAGGGTTCTACAACCAACCGTGTCGCTTTGATTGAGAAGCCACGCCTGGTCATGTTCATGCATGTGCTGCAAATGTGCGGCATCGTCTACGCGGCAGCGCTCCTGGGTGTAGTGCTTGTTTTCTTGCGCCATCGACGCTTTCGCCTGATAGCTTTACTTCTCTTTGGGTCATCATGGCTCGTGCCAGCCTATCATATCTATGAACAGGAAACCGTTTCGATAGATAAGCACCTGGCCTTCGGTATTTTCTTTGCCATGCCCCTGGCCGGCTACGCCCTCGCCCGGCTCTCAGGTTACACGCTGCAAACGCTCTCCAACGCTAATGGACGCTACTGGCTGGCCGGATTATCTGCCGTATTGCTTGTCTTTACCCTGGGTATGCAGCAGTCTCAGACGCTCTATGCGAGTTGGGCTAACACCTCAGCCCTCAGATATGCGCTGCATACCCAGATACGCGATGGTAGTGGCCGGTTGCTTGCCGAAGATATTGAAGTGGTGCGCTACGACGCGGAGGATATTACCCAGGCCTGGCAATGGAACGGCGTCTATTACTTCTATTATGTCAATGCGGCCCACCAGCAACTGCTTGGCGACCCTGCCCTGATACAGGCCATCAAGGACCGCTATTTCGCTATCGTCGAACTTAGCTTTAACTACCAGACAGCCGAGGCAATTTTCATCGCGCAGCAGATGGCGGCGAGCAGGAATTATGATTTGATCGCCACCGTACCATTCCAGAATTCGTTCGGCACAGGCCATTTCTATTTATGGCGCAGCGCAATCGTGGCCGGACAGGGCAATTTTAAGAGCCTGTCGCAGGTCAAGATTTAATGCCATAGCACACAGGGGGAAAAACCATGTTAGCAACACAATCAGATACCGGTACCATCGCGGTCACGCGCACCTTCGACGGCATCGAAGCGGCTACACATCGCGTCATCTCACAAACAGGCGGCATGACTTCCGTCATCAAGGATGCGAAAATTGCGATACTCAAGCCGAATTTTGTGGCTGGCAGGTCCGCCGGGACCGGGGCAACCACCAGCTTCGCCTTGCTCAAAGCCGTCGCTGAAGAAGTACGCGCCTGTGGCGCGGAGCCGGTACTCTGCGAAACTCCGGGTACCGAGTTTGACCGCGAAGCCACGTATACAATCCTGGGAGTCGAACAATTCTGTTCTGATAACGGCATCCGCATTGCCCGTGTAGACCCGGAGGGCGGCGAACAGGATTGGATCGAACTGCGACCTGCGGGCGCAAAGCGCTTGCGCCGCTTCCGCATCCCGCGCTTCATGCAAGAAGCCTGCTTCATTAACCTGCCAGTACTCAAAACGCATGTGGTCTCGACCATGACCCTGAGTATGAAAAACCCGATGGGTATGCTGCCCCGTCCTGACCGGCGAGCCATGCATACGCTGGGCATTGCCCAATGCATCGTGGATATGAATCGTGGCATCAAGCCCGACCTGTCCATCGTCGATGGCAGCATAGGCCAGGATGGCGAAGGGCCGCTCTATGGCGATAAAGCCGACTTGCGCGTGCTAGTGGCCGGACGCGACAGCCTGGCGGTTGACCTGGTCTGCTGCCAGCTGGTTGGCGTCAGGCCACGCGCTATTCCTCATCTCAAACTGGCTCTGGAGCAACTGGGCAAACCCTCGTGGACGCGGATTGGTGAAGAGG
>DASTKD010000641.1:0-17545 GCA_035716135.1 Ktedonobacteraceae bacterium | reverse complement strand
GCTCCAGCCAATACTGGAGCCTGGTAATCACGAGAACTGGCATGACATGTTGCGCGTATTCGTTCACTTTGTAATTCCTTATGTCAGATCAAATGTCACAAAACCATCACATTTGTATCATACGCCCGCCTGTCAAGTGTTATTAGCTGCCAAAGAAGATATTCCACCATGCCTGCCAGAAGTTTTGCGGCGGCGCGGATTTCTTCGCGGGCGCTGTTTCTTGAGTTGGCGTCTCTTTGCTGCCAACGATAACAACGGCGTGTTCGCCAGGGCGCACGTAGCCCAGTTGCTCGCGCGCCTCTTTTTCGATAACTGAAGCGTCCTGGTAGTGGTTGGCCTGCTGCGCGAGATGATCGTGATAGCCCTGCGCCTGCTGTGTCTGCGCCTGCGTTGTATGGAGTTGCTGCATTAACTGGCTATTCGTCCAGGCTTGCGCCAGCGATCCCAGCAAGAATGCCAGGCAGACCAGGCCCGTTACCCAGATGATGGTGCGTGTGAAGAGCGAACTGCGCCTGGCGCGCGCCCGCCCCTGCGTTTCTTCGATGCCGACCGCCGATGTAATATATGGCGTACTTGCCCCCGGACGCGAAGGGAACGATGGTCGAGTTTGATATTCCGGCATACGTCCGCCTCTTTTTCTGCTACTATCCAGATTCCCTGATTCAGCTATTGACAACGGTTCTTATCTGTAGTATTATACACCGTGTCAAGAACAACCGCCTGTATGCGCAGGTGAACCGGTGACAAGAGCGAAGAGGGTCCACCCGTTCCCATCCCGAACACGGAAGTTAAGCTCTTCAGCCCCGATGATACTTTGGGGGTAGCCCCACGGGAAAATAGGACGTCGCCGTTTCTCCCGCCCACCCAGGCGGTTTGCTTTTCATCACTTGCCCACATTCTTCACCGCGCATAAAGTACCAGCACCCCCATCAAGTCAAATCCGGCCAGCATCAACACCAGTGCCATTCCTGCAAGCGCCAGGCCGCGCTGCCATGCGCGCGTTGAGTATCCCTTACGCCATGCGTTGGCTACCATGCTTACAAATCTATTCAATGCAGAAGGAGTATTTCCGCGCGCGCTTATGTGTCGCTCTTTCAAAGCCAGCACGCGATCGCTGATAGCGGCTTCAAACGATGTGTACGCTTCCTCTGCGCTCTGCCAGTCAAATTCCAGCCACATCGCCTTCACAGGCGCGGTCGCAAAGAGGTCCTGTGGAGCAGGTGTTTCGGACATGTCATGAAACGGATCATGCGCCAATGATTCTGGTTTGCAAAGTGTAGCGTTCATAATGCTGTAACCCTCCCTGCTATACTATTCTTTCTAGAAAGAAGCATAGCGGAAACGCAGTCGAGGCACATGGGGCAATTGTCATATCTTTTTTTGGATGCATTGACCCATAAAATGCTCATAGTCATAGACGCCAAAGTGGTGTATATTTAGTTTCTGTATCGGGGTAAACGTTTCATCCTGTCAACCAAAAGTCCTTTTCAAGCAGCCGGTAATAGCATCATACGTTTATATGGAGTAGATATTGCAACAGGAAGAGGTAGAATAGTGCGAACCTGGCGTCCCCTCGTTTTTATAGTTCTCTGCGCTATCGTCGTTATGTCCTTGCTCCTTGTAGAACTTCAGGTGATTAACGTATCAGCAAATACACAGAGCTACAGTCATACGCTCCTTCAGGCTGCGCCACCCGGCAAACTGCAACTGGATAGCCGTTTGCCTGCGCAACCTGTCACCGGCGCTAACAACGTCAACGCGAAGTTTGGTTCGCGCTTTGATTTCGTGGTTTCTCCAAATGCGAGCCGCGTATATAGTGGCACAGATGGCGTTTATCACGATACCAGCGCCAGTTACATCGTTGGCGTTGTTCCAACGGGCAGCCACACCAGTTCTATTTTCCACATGGGTACGCCAGACCTGGCGCAGGGCGATAGCTATGTACACAATGAACAATTGATTCAGGGGCTGGACACCTCGCGCTGGCAGGGGGACGCCAGCGATGGTTCGGGTATGCATATCACGGTCGATATTATCGACACCTTCTTTGGCGAGCCGGGCTGCGTAGCTGTTGTCGATTGCGCCGACCAGGTGCGCGCCGATACGGTACCGGTCTTCCTGATCGGGGTCACGCTGCAAAATAACGGGAACAAGCATCTGACGGGAAAATTTCTTTTTGGCAGCAATCGCGCGCTCCCTCCCGGCAATGCCTGTGTCCAACATACGACGGCGGCTGGCTCATCCGTCAACATACTCTCTTACAGTCCTGCGTCTGATGCCACAGGCGGCACACTCTTCATGGCGGGCGCGCAGGCGCAGTGGCAGTGCAATACGTCTATCAGCGATCGCGCGGGATTGGCATGGGCCTATGACATCGGGGCCACGCAAAGCCAGACCAGCTATATGCTGATTGGCGCGTGGAATTCCAGTCACAGCCTCTTCATCAATACGCAGTTGCCGCCGAATTGCCAGCTTCAAATGCTCTATCCCGCGCGCGAGTGGTCGTCTGAGAATGACGTGGTGGACTATGCTACAGACAATCTTGCGACGGGCGACAACCTGCTTGGTCGCGCCCAGGCGATGGAAGATATGCTCATTCGCAATAACGCGCTTTCCCCGCAACAACGCTGGGTTATCGGCGACTCGCTGCGCAGCTACAAGGCGATGAGCTGGCTACTCGGGCGGCAGGATTGCGCGGGCGGCGGCTACGACGCGGCGGTCTACGAGGGCAGCTTTGGCTTTTTGACAACAGTTGATGTCCTGCATGAATATGGTTATTTCGAGATCAACCGCGTTCCCTGGTTTTTCAAGTCGGAGTTGCAAATCGTCTTCAAAAACGCTCAGCGCAATGCTTTTGGCGTCTACTTCCAGCACGATCAGGGCGGCGATACCAACGGTCAGGGGCTTTGCACTCCTCCGGGCGGGGGTATTCCAACTATTCGCGCGACCTGTTACGCGCCTCCACTCTTCTCAAGCGATGTGCCTATGCCTACTGAAGAAGACTCTAACGTCGCATTGCTCACCGCGTATTACGAGTACATTACCGGCGATACCTCACTGCTGACCGGTGATAATAACGCCAATCTCAAGCTGCTGGATGCTGGAATGCTGCATAATCAGGCTGTGGGTGATCCTGCCACCGGCATTGCCTACAATGCCCAGGACACCAATACTACCTATGATGATCAAAGTGATTGCCTGCACAACATCGCGCCCCACGCTGGCAACCTCTATTATCAGGGGCTGAAAGAGGCAGCCGCTTATCGCGCCACCTCTTACATCGACGGTCTGATTCCCGGCGACAGCAATAATACCAACTGGGTTTACGATGCCAGCAAGATAGAGGCCGCTATGGTGCGAGAGTACAACACGCACGGCTTTATCCCGCTGGCGCAGAACAACGCTGCCTATAACAATTGCAACGGGCGCACCGTGACGACGGGCGAAGGACTGTTCTACCTGCACCTGATCGGCCTCGACACTACCATGAACCCGACTCTGTTACAGGACCTTGCCCAACAATACCCGGCGGATGTGGTAGCCAATTCTATCGGTTCGCCGCACCTGATCTCGTTAGCGTCCACACGCGCCAGCAACCCTCAATGCCTCCACAATAAAGTGTGTCTCCGCTACGAATGGTTCAGCAAGGTTATGCTCTCCGGTATCATCGCCGATCTTGTCTATACGCAGCATGGTTGCCAGCAATGCCGTCGCCTGGACGTGACAAGCGCTGCCTACACCCATAACATCACGCTTTTGGAGAATTTCAGCGACGGTATACGCGACGATGGCAGCGACTGGATCGGCCACTACTATCCACGCGGCATGATTAGCTGGGCTTTTTTAGATGCCAATTACTAAAATCACCGCTCGTCCCATAACCCGCGCTCGACGGCGCATTTCCGTAATGTTATATTTCATAAAGAAGAGAAAGTTGTAGTGTTTCTGGTATGGATAAGCACGATGATAAGCCCTGGGATGATAGTCTAAGAAAGCTAGTTCGAGCTAATCCGCAGGCGTTTGTCACCTGGATTCTTGGCGAGGGAGAGTTTAGGGGAACATTCACCTGACCTTGCATGGTTGCACAGGAGGTTACGCGCAATGCATGACATACTAAGAGAAAGTCCATATTATCAGGAGATTCTACGGGAAGGTCGTCAAGAAGGACTCGAAGAGGGTCTTCAGGAAGGGCTTCAAGAGGGAGTGCAAAAGGGTAAATTAGAAGGCCAGCGCGAAACCTTGTTGGCAATTGTGCAAGCTCGCTTTCCCAGGATGGTTCGTTTGACTAAAAAGCTGGTTACTGTAATCGATGACACGGCAAGTTTGCAAGAAGTTATCGTCAAAATAAGCATGGCTCAGACTACTCAGGAAGTACAGCAATATCTGCTTGAAGCGATTGAAAAGAACGGCGACTAATGCTGTTTTCTTCATCATATTCTGAAATGTAAAGCGAAGCGGCCTGCATATTGACTGAGGTATAGAGGCCGCTGTTCCTCGTTCGCCATTTCAACCCGCTCGTTATACTGGACTCACAACCAAATTTTGCGTTGAGGAGTCCATGAATGCTCTCGACCCCCGAATATGATAGATCGCCATTCCTGCCATTTGCGTTATCCCGGCAACAACTTGCGCACTGTCTTGATGCTATCTGGCAGGAGTATTTTTCAGATATACCGCGCATCAATTCTGTCGATATTGCCTATGGTCAGCCCTGGAAGAGGCGGCTTGGGCTGATCCGCCTGTCGCTCGACGGCGCAAGATCGTTTATCGGCATTAATGCGCTGCTGCAATTGCCAGAGGTGCCGGATTTTGTATTATACACCACCATTGCTCACGAGTTGACGCATTACGCGCACGGTTTCGGCTCGCCGTTGCCGCGCATTTTTGAACACCCGCACGCCAATAATATCGTGCAGCGCGAACTGGTGCGGCGCGGGCTGGGCGAATTAGCCAGCCAGTGCGATGAATGGATTGACAAACAGTGGTTCTCGTTCTATGATATGCAGCGTGAGACTGGTTGGGTTGGAATTGTCCATACATCCCGCTCCGCTCGTCACCACAATCAGGGATGAAGTATATCGCGTGCGGTAGAGGCATTCTCCCCTGGAGAGTACAAACGCCTTATTTATGCAGTAAAAATCTTGACACAGCTTGATACGTGTGGTATAGTGTTGCTAGCTTCTAAGGTAAATACCACGCCATTCTCGAGTCCCACAGGTTTCTGTCTGTGCGTTTGTCGTTATGTAGGTGCGTCGTAAACTGTCTTAGTGCAAAGTCAATTGACCTTTTCGGTTTTCCTCTGTCTATTGTTGCCACCCGTTTTTCAGGTCTTTTCCGAAAAACGCGCATATATTATTTTCCCACTCAACTTCATGTTTAACACAGAAAGGAGAAAGGGCGTGTTACTTCGCAGGGAAGTTGTTCGCCCTGGAACAACGTGAATATCGCTGAATTAGAAACCAAAACTATAACGGAGCTACGCGACATCGCGCGCGACCTCGAACTCTCCGGTTATACTACCCTCAAAAAACAGGACCTCGTTTTCCGACTTCTTCAGAACCACACCGAACAGCAAGGCAATATCTTCAGCGCGGGGGTGCTGGAAATCGTTGAAGACGGCTTCGGCTTCCTCAGACAGGAGCGTTTCCTGCCTGGCAATATGGATGTCTACGTCTCGCAATCACAGATTCGCCGCTTCGGTTTGCGCACAGGAGATATGGTCTCCGGTCAGGTACGCCCGCCAAAAGATAACGAAAAGTACTATGGCCTGTTGCGCGTAGAAGCCATTAACGGCATGGACCCGGAGGTCGCCAAACGTCGCCCGCATTTCGATCTCTTGACACCCATTTTCCCGCGCGAGATGTTTGACCTGGAAACGATCCCCTCGAACATTTCGGGCCGTATCATTAACCTCGTAGCCCCCATCGGTCGCGGACAGCGCGGCCTGATCGTCTCCCCGCCTAAAGCTGGCAAAACAATGCTCCTCAAGTCCATCGCCAACTCGATCACCGAGAACTACACCGACACCCACTTGATGATTGCCCTGATTGGTGAGCGACCAGAAGAAGTGACCGACATGAAACGCTCCGTCAAGGCCGAAGTCATCAGCTCAACCTTTGACGAGCCAACCGAGGCGCATACGCGTGTAGCCGAGATGGTGCTGGAACGCGCCAAACGTCTCGTGGAAGGTGGACGCGATGTGGTGGTCTTGCTCGATAGCATCACGCGCCTGAGCCGCGCCTACAACCTGGCCGTGCAGCCCAGTGGTCGCACTCTCTCCGGTGGCCTTGATCCCAGCGCGCTGTTCCCGCCCAAACGCTTCTTTGGCGCGGCGCGTAAAATCGAAGAGGGTGGCAGCCTGACCATCATCGCCACTGCTCTGGTCGATACTGGTAGCCGCATGGATGACGTGATCTACGAAGAATTTAAGGGAACCGGCAACATGGAACTGCTGCTCAACCGCAAGCTGGCCGAGCGCCGTGTCTTCCCCGCCATCGACATCGGACTCTCCAGCACACGCCGCGAAGAGCTACTGCTCGACGATAAGACGCTGCGCGCCGTCGTCGTCATGCGCCGCATGTTCTCCACCCTGGCCGACCAGCGCGGCATGGAAGCAATGGAGGCGCTGCTCCAGCATATGTCGAAGACCAGCAACAACATCGAGTTCCTGGCAACCCTCAACAAGAGCATTCTCTAAAAGACGAGAGAGGGCATCTGCTCGCGGATGCCCTCTCTCGAATCTCAGGAGTAAGCAGACCTGGAAATGACAAACAGCTTAGATATTCGCCGTGTCTATCGCCTCGAGGCAGCAGAGGCGCGCGGTGTCGTGATCGCCATTGATGTAATTCGCGCATTTACTGTTGCCGCCTACGCCTTCGCGGGTGGCGCGAAACTTCTCTGGTTGGTGCGTACTACTGATGAGGCGTTCGCTCTGCGCCAGCGGGAACCGCAGGCATTGCTGGCTGGCGAAATCGGCGGGCGCTTGATACCCGGTTTTGACCTCAATAACTCTCCGTCGCTTATGGCGTCTACCAATGTACAGGAGCGTACCATCATCCAGCGCACCGGCGCTGGTACACAGGGCGCGGTGGGCGCAATCAATGCAACACACTTGCTGATTTGCTCGCTCGCCAATGCGCGAGCCACCGCAACATATGCTCGCAAACTGGCCAGGGCAGATGGCGGAGTGATAACACTTCTACCAACTGAGGGTTCTAGCCAGCATCTTCCATATATTGGCGAGGATAGCGTTTGCGTCGATTATCTCGAAGCCCTTTTACGCGGGCAGCACAACGCGGAGGCGTTGCTGGCAGAGAATCTTGCCCATCTCGATGCATCGGGTCGCTTCGACTTCATGAAACAGGGCGATATAGATTTCCCATTTGAGGATATTGCACTGATTAAGGGATTTGACCGCTTCAATTTTGTAATGGTAGGCCAGCGGAAACAATGGGATGGGTTTGATTACGTCGAGGTTGAGCGACACGATTATATGCAGGGACGCGATTGATCGCGTCCCTGCATATTTTTTACACCTCGACCGACATGGCGACCGCGCCGCCGCCGCCGAGACAGAGGGTTGCCAGTCCACGCCCACCGCCGCGCCTGCGCAGCTCGTAGATCAGCGTGGTTAGCACGCGGGAGCCGCTGGAGCCGATAGGATGTCCCAGGGCAATGGCTCCGCCGTTGACGTTGACACGCGACCAGTCCCAGTCCAGTTCTTTGCCGTTGGCGAGCGTTTGCGCGGCAAACGCCTCGTTGACCTCGATCAAGTCGAAGTCGCTGATCTTCAGGCCGGTAATGTCGAGCAGGCGGCGCACCGCACGTGTGGGTGCGGCGAAGATGTAGCGCGGCGTGATGGCGGCTGAGGCGTAGCCGGTAATACGCGCCATGACGGGTAGATTGTGCGCTTGCGCGAACTCGCGGTCGGTGACGACGGTAGCCGAGGCTCCATCGCTCAGCCCGGGCGCGTTGCCAGCCGTGACGGTGCCGCCCTGCTGGAAAACGGGCATGAGTTTTGCCAGCGCGTCCATCGTGCTATCGCTGCGAATGGGTTCATCGCTATTTACGACCATCACGCCTTTTTTCTGCTTCACTTCAACAGGAATGATCTCATCTTTGAAGCGACCTGTGGCAGTAGCGGCGGCTGCGCGCTGGTGGCTTTGCAGCGAGAAATGATCCTGCTCTTCGCGCGTCACGCCAAACTTTTCGGCGATAATCTCGGCTTCTTTGCCCATGTGAATGTTTTCGAAGGCGCACCACAGGCCATCATGCACGACGGCATCGATCATTTCGGCGTTGCCCATGCGATAGCCGGTACGCGCTTTGGTCAGCAGGTAGGGCGCGTTGCTCATACTCTCCATGCCGCCCGCTACGAATGCCTGCGCGTCACCGGCGCGAATGGCCTGAGCCGCTAGCATCACAGCTTTCAGACCAGAACCACAGACCTTATTCACCGTGAAGGCGGGAATGTCGTCGGGCAATCCAGCGTGAATGGCAGCCTGGCGCGCTGGAGCCTGTCCTACGCCTGCCGAGACGACATTGCCCATAATCACTTCGTCTATGGTATTCGGGTCAATACCTGCGCGATGTACAACTTCTTTAATGACGATTGCGCCCAGTTGGGGCGCGCTAAAACTGGAAAGGCCACCTAAAAATTTTCCGGTTGGCGTGCGAACCGCCGCCACGACGACGGGTGTATGTTCAGACATAGGTTTGTACTCCTTCGGGGTCGTCTAAAGTGACCCCTGTTCCACAGCGTTGTGGGTATGCCCATACGCATTGCGTTATAGTAACATACTCCATTGTATCCCCATGAGACGAAGTGGGTCAAATGAGAGCAATAATCCGCGCCTGTGTTGGATTTGTGCAGGATGAGTACTAAATGCGAACCATATGAGAGAGATCACACGTTGTATTATGAGACCCCTATCTTTATTTTCCGGGCCGGGGTAACTATGGCGCAATCTATCCCGTCTTCAATAATGTAATAGTGAGATATGTATCTATGAATAAAGAGCAAGTCATGAGAAACCGATTGTGGGAAAAGAGCCTGCGGCCCCACTTGCCAGCAGTGGGCCAGCTTGCCGCGCTCATCATAGTCGCGGCGGCTGTCATCTGGCCTGCGCCCTTTTCGCAAAACCTGCTGCCGGCAGCCTGGTCAGGTAGCGATCTTGTCTATAGCCACTGGCCCACCGCGCTTTTGATCCAGCGTACTTTCGCGCAGGGACAGGGTTTTCCACTCTGGAACCCTTATTTCGGCGGCGGCTTGCCCCTGGCTGCTGATCCCCTGGCCGCGTTTTTCTACCCGCCGACCCACCTGGTGCATTTTTTCTCACTGCGCAATTATTATCTCATACTCATCATGGGACATCTGGTATTCGCTGGCCTGGGAACGCTCCTGCTGGCGCGTCGTGCCTTCGTATTGCCGCGTTTGCCTGCGCTTGTGGCTGCCGTTAGTTACATGGCGACTCCCCGCCTGATCGCCCACCTCGGCGCGGGACACATCACCATCCTCCAGACGGTCGCCTGGTTTCCCTGGCTGGCGTTGGGCTGCTGGGCGACGGTACATAATCCGCGTCGTTGGGGTCCTTTGTTCGGCATCTGCCTGGCGCTGGCAGTGGTAGCAGGGCATCCGCAAATGATCTATTATGGACTGATGATGGTCGCCGGGCTGGCGGTCTGGCTTCTCGTGAAGCGTTGGTGGAAGGAGGGACGACGAGCATTGCTCATGTCGCTGGCAGGTCTGGTGGCGGCAGGCGCAATCGGTGTGCTGCTGGCGGCGGTATATCTGTTGCCCCTGATGGAGTTGACGGCCCATTCAACGCGCCAGCTCTCGCTAAGTTCCACAGATACCTACCCGTTAAAGGATTTTATCCACGCGCTCCTCAGCCAGTTTCCCTCACCCGGATTAGCGTGGGAGAATATGCTCACGCCGGGATTGCTCGTCCTTGCCCTGGCTCTGCTCGGTGTGGTGACGAGCTTGCGTAAAGCATGGCCGCTCGTCCTTGCTATCGCGCTCGTGGCCGGGCTGGCTATGGGCAACGCCTCGCCTCTCTACCATCTTGTGGCGAAGGTCCTGCCTGGCTTCGATCTCTTTCGCGGTCTGGCCCGTATCTGGTTCATCGCGCTCCTCCTGTTCGCCTTGCTGGCCGGGCTTGGCGCTGACTCAGTTGTGCGCGGCGTACAGTACCTCTACCGGGGCGGGAGGGCTACCGCCGCTGCCACCGGTCTCTTCACTGTTGTGGCGGTTGCGGTCTCACTGCTGATACTGGATATAGGCTTCGGCTATGCTCAGGTAGGCGATGCTAGCGTGGCGAGTACTCCCTCCCTGCTGGCACGCACTGCCGCGCAACTGGCAGGCTCCGGGCGCGTCTACGCGATGCAGGAAAACATCCTGCAAACAAGCGCGGTGCAATTGCAGACGCGCCTCGCCGACGGCTGGGACCCGCTCTTGATTCAATCCTATGTCTCCTACATGGAACGAGCCGGTGGCTATACTGGTACCGGCTACCAGCTCCACATTCCCGGTTATTCTCTGCCCGCCGTTCAGCCGAATGCCCGGCTGCTTGGTTATATGGATGTGAGCATCGTGGTCGCGCGCTGGCCGCTACATGACCCGCGCTTTGTAGAAGTGGCCGACGTGAATGGCACGCTGATCTATAAGAATACACTCAATGCCGGTCCCGGCTTTCTTGTCCAGCCAGGGCCGGATGGTAATCCGCCCTTGCTCGACCAGATGCAGCCCTTCGATGGCGGTGTGCGCGCGATCACTCTGGCCCCCGAACAGAACACCTTCACCTTTTCTACCAGCACGGCAGCCTATTTTGTGATTGCGACGCCAGCGTTCCCTGGTTGGAACGTCGATCTGGATGGTCACTCCGTGCCAATCCAGCAGATCGCGGGAGTATTGCCTGCTATCAAAGTTGGGCCGGGAACGCACACATTGAGCTATACCTACGCTCCGTCTTCCGTCCGTTCTGGCGCGCTGCTCTCGATCGCTGGTCTGCTGCTCGCCCTGGCGTGGCTAATCACCGGGCGCTTCTGGAAACGAGGCAAGCCTCTCTTCTATCGAACAAAGACGGAACAGGACCAGACTCAGGGCGTAGGGGGCAGCGTTCCCATGTGATAATTGGCAGGGATGTTCATATCCCACATGGACTCGGCTACCTGGGAAGGTGGCAGCAGGCGCAACTCGGTATAGATGGGTTCGCCTGTTCCGGGGCCAGCCGCGCCGCGCAGCACGTTGACCGGATGATACTGCATATCAAGCAGCATCACAAGGCCATTGCTGTAGCGTATGCGATACACCTCCTGGCCGCGAAAGGTGTCGGTACCGATGAAAGTGGCGGCTTTTGTTTGAATATCGTGGCGCAACTGCTGGAGATCAAACAATGAGTCGTCAACCATCCACTGGTCAGCGCCCATTTGCGCGACATGGTGGATCGTATCCATACCAATCGTTTCATGGTTGTCCCCCACCGCGATTACGTCAAGCTGTTGATCCATCTTTGTTTCGACATGCATGTTGCCCGTACCCAGACTATCATAACTAACCACCTGGTACAGGTCTCCATTCGCGCTAATTCTATTTTCGCTGTGGTAAAGGACGCTCCAGTTCCATGAGAGATTGCCGGGTAGCGAAAATGCCGCTTGCTTGCCCTCGAAGATGCTGGAAAAGTGCAGGGAGGAAAAAAGGGCCAGCAGAACTGCTGCCGCAATGACCAGCCCACCCGCCAGGGTTCCCAGGCGGCGGCCCGAAGCGACACGCCTGCGGGCGGCGAGAGTGGGTACAGGCAACACTGGCTGTGGCCTTTGCCTGCTGCCCTCGATCATGGCGCGGATGGCGGCATCTACACGCGGCGACGGCGCGGTTGCGACTGTGCTTTCAACCAGGCGCGTCGCGCGTTCCAGGACACGAAATTCTTCAGCGCAGGCCGCGCAAGAGACGATATGGGTGTTGAGCCGCGCTATCTGTTCTTCCGTAAGATCATCGATAATAGCAAGATAGAGACGCACGACAGCGCAAACTTCCGGGCCGCTTTGATTCGCTGTGGGTAATGGCGGGAGATCGCTTCTATCCATTCTCATGGCTCCTATTTTCCTGCGCCCTCTTCATTAAAACGCTGATACACTTCCATGAACATACGCTTGGCACGCGAAATACGAGTGGCGGCAGCATTGGGCGAGATACCCAGAATGGCTCCTATTTCCTGGTAGGGGACGCCTTGAGCCGCGCTCAACACGAGCGCAACGGCATAATCGCGCGGCATGTTGGCAAGCGCGCGCTGGATGTGTTCGCGCTCTCCCACCTCTGGAATACCTCCACTGTTGGGCGGCAGGTATGATATATCCTCTTCACGACCCTCGCCGGTACTACTGTCACGACGGTCGCGCGTCAGCGGCCACCAGGAGATGCGTTTGCGCCTGCGCAGGTGATCTACGCACAGATTTGTGGCGATACGATAGAGCCAGGGCGAAAGATTGTCGCGGTCATAAAGATCATTCCAGGCGATATACGCCCGTGTAAATACTTCCTGGGTGACATCGTCTGCATCTTCCTGGCTACCCAGCAAACGATAGATATAGGAGTGAATAGGCCGTCTGAACTTTTCGTAGATCGTGCCAAAATCTAACACACCTGCATGTGTAGGGACGCGAGTGATCGCGTCCGCGGGCATATCACGCGCGGGAACACGATTTAGCGCATCCGTTGTCTTTTTCGTTCTCATGCCGGCATGTGATCTTTCCACTTCCCGCGTCTTTAGCGGAGGGACGAAAGGGGTATGGATGTGGAGTGCGGCCGCTCCTGCACCTTGCGAACGCTCACGAACTCCTCTAATCTCTTCCATAGTAGCTTCCCCAACAGGCCATGCTGTTAGTATACCAGCATTGACAACGATATTGCACATGCCGACCTTTCAATTGTTACTTCCATCTTATACACGTTGCAGAGTTAGACATTTTTACAGGGAGAAAGCAAAGTACTCAAGTCCTACGGGTTTGCTGGCTGCGTTATGGCTTGCTCAGCCGTTCGTCAACATGGGTGAAAGAAAAATACCGCAGGAGAGTATTCTATGGCGAATGCGCGTTTTAATGGCCGGGGGAAAAGTCCGCGCGCTCCACGCCGGATGCCAGTGGCGCTCATTATTCCTCTAATTTGTTTCCTTCTTATAGGAGCGTTTTTGGTCTATCGCGTCTCGCCTTCTGGACATCCCGGCAATGCGCAGGCCAGCACGCTGGTGACGCTGCCTGGACATGTACCGGGGCTGGAGAAAAATAGCACCTTGCAGGGACCAGCCGACCCTCATACCTCCATAGAGGTGCTGGTCGGTTACAGGCTGAGAAACCAGCAATTGCTCAAAAGTTATGTTGATTCGATGTCGCGCCCGCATTCCGTCACGGCCCATCGCTATCTTACGCCCACGCAAATAGCGCGCGCCTTCGCGCCATCGCAGGCCAGCCAGTCCGCCGTAATAGCCTACTTGCGGCAGGCAGGCTTCAGCGTCACGCAGACTTATAAGCATCAACTGGCGATTACTTTCAAAGGTACTATCGGGCAGGCCGAGAGCGCATTCCACATCCAGATCAATAATTATCTTACTCATAGTGGACGAGTTTTTTACGCGCCTGCCAGCAATCCGAGCGTGCCTGCCAACCTCGCGCCATTCATTCAGAACATCATCGGGCTGGACAATGCGCGCCAGTATACCCATCCGCCCATTTTGTCCACCAAACATCTCAATGCTTCTGGAGCCAGCCCAAATGCTGTAAGTTGCCTGGCAGCCCAGCCGGGTCCAACCTATAACTACTACGTTCCCGGCCAGGTCGCCACCGCGTATAACCTGACCTCGCTTTACAATGCCGGATTGCATGGAGAGGGGCAAACGGTTGCCCTGCTCGAACTGGACGACTATAACGCCAACGACATCAACGCTTATAAGGGGTGCTATGGCGGCGCTTCTGTGCCTATCCTTCGTATCCCCGTTATTGGCGGCACAGGCAATCCGCCGGGTGTGGGAGCCGGGGAAGTGGAACTTGATATGGAACTGGTGTTGAGCGCGGCTCCCAGACTGGCGGGCCTGCGCGTCTATGAAGCGGCTAATAACACGGCGGGCTATCTGGCGGACTTGAACCAGATTATCAGCGATGCAGTGCCGGTCGTTAGCACCAGTTGGGGCAGTTGCGAGTCGAGCGGCTTTGCGCAGGCGGTCTTCTCGCAGGAGAATACGCTCTTCATGGCTGCCGCCGCGCAGGGGCAGACCATTTTCGCGGCCTCCGGCGATAGTGGCAGCAACGACTGTAAAAATGCTACTCCTACCACGCCGAGTGTAGACGACCCGGCTTCGCAGCCGTTTGTGACGGGCGTTGGTGGCACCTCGCTCTCTATCGTAGCCGGTGGAGCTTATAGCTCTGAGAAAGTTTGGAACAATAGCGGCAATGCCAGTGGTGGTGGTCAGAGTATCCTCTGGACGATGCCGAACTGGCAACAAACGTCGAGTACCAATATCGCCGGTTTTAGCTCCAACGTGCCATGCGGCGCGCCCGCTGGTAGCCTCTGTCGTGAAGTACCCGATGTCGCGTTCAATGCCGATCCCTCCGTTGGCTATCTCGTCTATTGCACGGTGGCATTCGCTGGATGCAGTGGGAACTCGCCCTGGCTGGCCGTCGGCGGCACATCAGCGGCAGCTCCCATGTGGGCGGCTATGACCGCGCTGGTTAATGAGAAATCACTGGCTAATGGCGGTTTCAACCTGGGCTTTCTGAATCCACTGCTCTACTCCATCGATAAAAATGCTGGCGGAACCCGCTATAGCAACGATTTTCACGACGTGACCGTTGGCAATAACTACATGACCGCCGACGGCCACAACGAATATCCGGCGGGAACCGACTATGATATGGCGACTGGCCTGGGCAGCCCCAACGCCGCTTCACTGGCAAACGACCTTGTGATGCTCTCGGCTGCCCAACTCGGTTCGCGTAACTCACCCGCCAATACCACCTGGTACTTTGCCGAGGGCAGCGTCGGCGGCAGCTTTAGCGAGTATATCACGCTGCTCAATCCTGACCCGGTTCACACGGCCACCGTCAACGTTACCTACCTCTTCCAGAATCGACCCGCCGTTGTGCGGCAACACCTCGTTCCGCCCAGCACACGCTCGACGGTCAATGCTAATGATGATCTGGGCATATCCAGCGCGGCGGCGCAGGTAGCTATCTCGGCCATTGTACAGTCGGTTGGTACAGCGAGCAACCCGGCTGTTGTACCCATTATCGCGGAACGTCCCATGTACTTTGATTTCCACGGCATCAAAAGCGGCACCGATGTGATGGGCGCAACCAACGCCACCAGTACGCTTTTCTACTTTGCCGAAGGCGATAATCGCCAGTCGAATCCAACTACCAACAGCACCTTTATTACCATTTTGAATCCCAGCACAACTACCAGCGCCCAGGTGACAGTCACCTACTATAGCAATGGCGCGGTGGCAGAGACGGATATGCTGACCGTCGGGCCGTTGCAGCGCGGTACCGCTATCCCCCGCCTGCGCCAGCAGTTCGCCATCAAGGTAACATCCACTACCGGTATTGTGGTTGAACGCCCCCTGTACTCCTATGACAATGTTGGTACAGGTGGGGGATGGACGAGCGGAGCGGCTTCTGCCGTTGGCGCGACCTCGCTCGGCACCGGCGCGGGCAGCGACTGGCTGTTCGCGGAAGGCTATACCGGCACGCACAACGACTTCCAGGAGTACCTGGTACTGGCGAATTTCACCACTTCCAATGTCATCGCCAACGTCAAGCTGGAGTATACGAACGGCACGGTGCAGACCGTCCCTGTTACCGTCGGCGCGCTCAGCCAGTACTACTTCGACGTGAATAGCGCGTTCAGCCATCCCATCGCGGGCTGCTCCTGCGCGCCGACTCCCTCAGTCTCGGCGGAGGTGTACATGACGACACCTGCGATTGTGGCGGAACGCTTAATGTACTTCCACTACGGGCCGCAGTTCATCTCCGGTATCACCGATGTTGTAGGCGAGGCCGGGCCATCCAGCCATGCCGTCTACTCCTTCGCGGAGGGTTATACGCTGGGCAGTTTTAACGAGTACCTGACCCTGCAAAACCCCAATAACACGGTCGAAACAGTGGCAATCACCCTGTTTGCCGATTCGACCATCGAGCAGGAAATGCTGCAATTGTTGCCGCATAGCCGCACAACGGTCTATATCAATAGCCTTATCGTGCCACTGGCGACGGCCTATCCCTCCAATCCCATTTACAATGCCTACGAAGTCTCGATGGACATCCAGGTATTGAACCTCAACGGAGGTCCTGCCGGCACCGTCGTAGCCGAACGCCCCATGTACTTCAACTACTTCGGCGACCCCGGCGGCACCGACGTGATCGGTTATACAGGGGGATAAATGATGTGTAAACCGATGGCGTTCGTCCTGATGATTTTTGACAACCGAATGCGGTAATTCCTGTAGAGACAAGGGGTGGGGAAGGGTGGATGCGGGGGCCTTGTGCTTGTCCTCATCACTACATGATTCGATGGGGATAACGTGATGCCTCGCCTGATGACGTACCCCGACGAGGACAAGCACAAGGCCCCCGCATCCACCCTTCCCCGCCCCTTGTCCCTACAGGACGCAGACACGCGCATCACCACTTTCGTTAATTACACTATATATCGGTACAGCGCGTAATGTGTATCTTGCACACCAACGTACCAGAGGATGGCTCCCCCGTGCGTATCGGTTGGCGTGACCTGGAGCAGGCGTCCACTGGCCGGAGGTGTCGTCACCTGGCTCCAGCTATGGCTGGCAAGATCGTAACGCTGTATGGTGGGGTGGGATACTGGCAATGTCGATTGTATTTCGGGTAATCCTCCGGTAGCTGTCCTGACGGGAAGCGGCGTGACGGGTTGGGCCGGAACGACGGTTCCTACAATGGCGGTACCCACGATGACGGTAGCTCCTACGGGCGGGCTAAATGAGACGGTTGGCGAGGTAAAGACGTTCCCGTCCGCGCTCACGAACCAGTCCTGGATGAACTGTTCCTGGGGTGGGGGCGTTACCTGCTGCCAGCTTGTGCCACCATCGGTGCTGACTCGCAAGTCAAAGACGCCCGGAGATACAGGCTGGTACTCCGTTCCCTGTCCGGGCTGGCTGGACTGAGCCGCTAATGGTAGTGGGCCGCGTATGCCGCCGACATAGACGACCTGCGGGTTATCGCTGGCAAGTTGTACCTGGGAGTTATAGAGCAAGTTCGTCAAAAGGGATTGCCAGTTTGCGCCATTATCGGTGCTTTTGAACAACTGTAGATTGAAGCCCACTCGGGGCAAGATGTCGGTTGTCGGAGCCTGGGGGACTGGTGCGGTTTCGATAGGAAACAAAGGCCGACCTGCGATTTCATAAATGGTGCCGGGATGCGAGGGATCAAGCGTATAGGACTGCACGCCCAGCCCTTTCGCGGTAAGCTGAGCGTCGATGATGTGCCAGGTGTGGCCGCTATCGGAGCTTGTTACCAGGCGCGGCAA
>DASTKD010000640.1:0-13725 GCA_035716135.1 Ktedonobacteraceae bacterium | reverse complement strand
TATTCAACGGCGAGGCGGCGCGCGCCTGCCTGATGTTCGCGGTACAGGCTGATGGCATGGTCATTACGACCATCGAAGGCATGGCCGGCGTCAATAGCGAACTGCATCCTATCCAGCAGGCATTCCGCGAAAAACATGGCCTCCAATGCGGCTTTTGCACGCCGGGTATTATTATGAGCGTTCATGCCATGTTACATGAACACCCTGACCCGACCGAAGAGGAGATTCGCCATGAACTCTCAGGCAATATCTGTCGCTGCACCGGCTACCAGAATATTGTGGAGGCGGTGAAACTCGCTGCCGAACGCCTGCGGATGCAGAATATGGAGGTGGAATGATGGCAACTCGCTGGTTTGGCGCGCCTGTGCAAAGACTGGAAGACCCACGTTTACTGCGCGGGCGTGGCAATTATGTGGATGACATTGATCTGCCCGAAATGCTCCATGCCGCCGTTTTACGCAGTACGCACGCGCGGGCGCGTATTGTAAACATCGATGCCAGCGCCGCCGCCTCTCTGCCGGGCGTGCATCTGGTGCTGACCGCGCAAGACCTGGGCGAAGTGCTGGAACCGTCGCCTCTGCTCGTGCCGCATCACGCTCTGACGCAGCCGCGCACGCAGCTCCCCCTGGCGCGAGACAAGGTGCGTTACGTCGGCGAAGCGGTGGCGCTGGTAGTGGCGGATAACCGTTACATCGCCGAAGACGCGCTTGACCTGATCGACGTGGAATACGAGCCGATGCCGGTCGTGCATAGCCTGGATGTTGCATCGGCACCAGATGGGCCTCTGGTGCATGACGATGTGCCGGGCAATGTTGCAGCGCATTTAGCGCAGACCGTCGGCGATCCCGATAGCGTTTTTGCCAGCGCGCCGCACGTCATGCGCGAAACGCTGCTCATGGATCGTGGCGCGGCAATGCCCATGGAGTGTCGCGGCGTCGTGGCGCGTTGGGACACGCAGGATAACCTGTTGACCTGCTGGATTTCAACGCAGGCTCCATTACCCATCCGCAATGGCCTGGCCGCTATATTTCACCTGCCCGAACATAAAGTGCGCGTGGTCGCGCCCGACGTGGGCGGCGGCTTCGGTACCAAAATTATGATGTTCTACCCGGAGGAAGTGCTGATACCCTTTGCCGCTATGCAACTTGGCAAACCTGTCAAGTGGATCGAGGATAGACGCGAACATTTTATTTCCGCCAATCAAGAACGCAGCCAGCTACACGAAGTGGAGTATGCCTTTGACGATGCCGGTATTTTGCTGGCCGTGCGCGATACTTTCCTGCACGATGCGGGGGCTTACACGCCCTACGGCATCATCGTACCCATCATCACAGTCTGCACGCTGCCTGGCCCCTATCGTCTCAAGCATTACGCCAGCGAATTTACTGTGCTTTATACCAATAAAGTCCCCGTCAGCCCTTATCGCGGCGCAGGCAGGCCACACGCGGTCTTTGTGATGGAGCGCATCATGGACCGCATCGCATCCGAGCTTCACCTGGACCGGCTAGAAGTGCGCTCGCGCAACTTCATTCAGCCGGACGAGTTTCCGTGGGATGTGGGACTGGTGTATCAGGATGGCGGACCCACGAAATATGATAGCGGCGATTATCAGGCGGGTCTGGATAAACTCAAGCCTTTGCTGGACTACGACAACTTTCCCGCGCTCCAGGCAAAGGCGCGTAAGGAGGGACGCTACCTGGGTATTGGCGTCGGCGCTTACGTCGAGGGTACGGGTATCGGACCATACGAGGGCGCTCTGGTGCGCGTCGAGTCAGATGGGCGTGTCTTCGTTTCTACCGGCGTTACGACACAGGGACAGGCGCATATGACGACCTTCGCGCAAATCGTCGCCGATCAGTTGGGCATCACGCCAGAGGATGTAATGCTGACAACCGGGGACACGCAAGCCTTTAACTGGGGCGTGGGTACCTATGCCAGCCGCGCCGCGACCATCGCGGGTTCAGCCATACATATAGCAGCCGTTAAAGTACGCGAGAAGGCAAAGCAGGTGGCAGCCGATCTCTTCGAGGCTGCGCCCGACGACATTGAACTGGCCGGTGGCAAAGTCTTCGTGAAGGACGCGCCGCATAGAGCGCTGACGCTGGGCCAGGTGGCGATCTCCGCCAATCCCCTGCGCTATGCATATGGAGAGAACGCGCGTAAACTGATGTCGATGAAGCTGGCCGGGCCGCGTCCGGGGCCAGCATTACCAGAGGAACGTGGCAGCCCCGGCCTGGAGGCAAGCGGATTCTATAGCCCGCCGCACGGGAGTTTCGCCAGCGGCATTCACGGCGCTATTATCGAGGTCGATCCTACCACATGTAATGTAACCTTCGTGAAATACGCGGCTGTGCATGACTGCGGGCGCGTCATCAATCCCATCGTCGTTGAAGGACAGGTACATGGAGGCGTGGCACAGGGCATCGGCGGCGCGTTCTTTGAACGACTGGTATATGATGAAGAGGGGCAAATTATCAATGCCAGCTTCATGGATTACCTGCTGCCTACGGCGGCTGAGGTGCCGCCTTTGCTGGTCGATCATGTCGAGACGCCTTCGCCACTGAACCCGCTTGGCGTAAAGGGCGCTGGCGAGGCTGGTGTCATTCCAGTACCCGCGCTGTTCGCTTCAGCCATCGACGATGCGCTTTCGCCCTTTGGTATACGCATACGCGAGATGCCCCTGCATCCCGCGCGCCTGTACGAACTGCTGCGAGAGGCAAAACAGAGCCAGTAGTGATGCTACTGGCTCTGTGGCTGACCCAAATATGCTATTAGATAGACTTTCAAAAAGTTATATGCAATACTCGCTCTAAATATATGGTGGCAGGGGTACTTGAGGAAGCAGGCATGTGGCGCTCTATAACTTACTGATATAGATAGGCTGGCAATATGACTATGCTGTGTTATCCCACTCTTTCATGGAGGTATTTTACTTATGTCCTCGATGTACCCACCTCGTAATGGACAAACCATCCAAAGCTGTATGCGCTGTGGATTACCGCTTCTGCCAGATGTGCCTGTCTGCCGCAATTGTGGCTGGTACAATGCCTCGTTACCTCAACCCTTTGCCAATGGTGTGCCAAATATGCAAGGTCAGAATCCACAGGCAAACTACAATGGCTTTGCCAACGTCGGCCCGGGTTATGTTCCACCTGCCGCGCCGGTGAATGCGTATCAACCTGCCATGAATGGCTTCGCGCCCCAGGGAAATTATTACCAGCAACCGCCCCAACCAGAAGAGCAAAAGCGCGGCCCTAGTGTTGCGGTAATACTCTTGATCGTTGTTGCTCTTTTGCTGATTATTGGCGGTGGTGGCGTTGCCGGGTATTTCTTTTTCTTTAAAGGTCAGGGCCAGGGTACGGGTACGACGGCCATCACTCCCACCGCCGCTATTGTTACACCCTCGGTAAAGCCGCTTTTCGGCGATAATTTTCAGGACAATACGAACAAATGGAACCTGACAAGCACCCCTGGCCAATATTCGGTGACGGTTGGCGGCGGGCAGATGGTGCTTGAAGACGACCATAACAAGCTCCTGTGGGAGATTCTGCCAGGTCAAACTTTTGCCGATTTCCGACTGGATGTGGATGCAAGGCTGACCAAAGGCGATAAGACGAACGGCTATGGCGTATTTATTCGCGGAATTGCCAGCCAGGGCGTTGATATTGGTCTGTATTACCGTTTCGAGCTGTATGGCGACGGTACATTCGCGCTTTATAAGGGGTCGCTAGACGCTAATGGTAATACCATAAGCACGTCAGTTACCAACAATGAATACATTCCCAATGCTGCTATTAAAACTGAGGGCAACATCAATCATATTACGGTGATTGCCAAAGGCAGCAGTATGGTATTTATGGTGAATGGCGTGTCAGTCTATACCTATAACGATAGCGCCTATAAAGGAGGCGAGGTTGCGCTGTTTGTTTCAAACTTGCCAAACCTGCCCCCTGTGGCGCAGGCAGTATTTACGCATTTAGCCGTTTTTCCTGCCAGCTAGCCGGGGCGCGTTTATGCTCCCAATAATGCCTTCGCATACACGGCAGGATCGACATTACCGCCGCTTACGATGCAGCAGGCTCGTTTGCCCTGAAAGCGTTCCGGCGCGGTCATTAACGCGCCCAGCGACAACGCGCCCGTAGGCTCAACCTTGAGATTGACATACCTGAAATACTGGCGTAAGGCTTCCAGCGTTGTGTCATCAGGGACTTCGATAATATCTGCCAGGCCACCTTGCAAGATTTCCCAGTTCAGTCTGCCAAGTCCCAGTGTGCGCGCCCCATCGGCGACGGTGGCGGGTTCATGTTCGTTGTAGATCAGTGTGCCACTGCGCAGTGAGCGGGCAGCATCATTGCCGGGCTGCGGCTCCGCGCCGACGATTTCAGTATGCGCTCGCGCATGATCGCGCGCCACCACTTGACCGGAACTGAGGCCGCCGCCGCCAACTGGCACAATAATGACATCAAAAGCGCCAGCATTCAGTATTTCCATGCCAAGAGTCGAGTTGCCAGCCACCACGCGATAGTCATCGAACGCCTGCGCGTTGAACGCTCCCGGCTGCTCGTTCAATAACTGCTGCACGCGCTCGTTACGGCTGATCTTTTGCACATCGATCAAATCGACGATGCCCCCGTGTGACTGCACCGCAGCGATCTTGACCTGCGCGGAAGTGGCAGGCATCACCACCGTACACTTCTTTCCCAGCAGCTTGCAGGCATACGCGACCGCCTGCCCATAGTTCCCCGACGAAGCGGCGACAATGCGCGATTCTGGGATACTTGACAACAAATTATAGGCCGCGCGAAACTTGAAGCTGCCGGTGTATTGAAAGGTTTCGCTGGCAATCGTGACATCGCATCCCAACTGCGTCGAAAGCGTCTCGCTCTGCAAAAGCAGCGTGGGCCGCACATGGCGCGGCAGCGTCTCCCAGACAGAGGTGATATATTCATCGGTTAGTCGTGGGGCTGATTCATAGCGTGGCATGATATTACTCCAGGTAATAGTTTGTTGGCTGCGCAGTTCAAATTGCGCCTGCGCTTCGCAAATATGGCAGGCTCTTAGAGTATTATATCATGGGGATATTCCGCAGCAAAAACAGAAGAGTTGCTGAAGTCTGGAGTACCGATACGTTGCGTTGGCTCGATGCATAAATCGTTTTATTAGAGATGCGCCAGTCACTGCAATCCATCTCGTAATGCAGTGGCTGGCGCATTGTTCCAGTGAGTGTATAAGAGCAGAATAGGGGTATGTTACTCCCCCGCTCCCGCCTCTGCTTCAGGGAACGGTCCGACCGCCGAATCAGCCGTAGCAGCTTCGTCGGGTTGAGGATTGCGTTCGCGCAGAATCTGGTACATGATGATCGAGCCGAAGGTTGCCACGCCGATGCCGCCAATGGTGAAGCCACCGATGGTCAGGCCGAAATTGACATCGCGCACGCTAATCATGCCAGCGCCGACGGTCAGGGCGACAGCAGCCGTCACCAGATTGCGGCTTTTGGAGAAATCGACCTTGTTCTCAATCCAGATGCGCCCACCGGTTGCGGCGATGAGGCCGAAAAGCACGACCGCAAGGCCACCCAGCACACCACCGGGGATGGTGGCAATCAACGCGCCAAACTTGGGGCAGAAACCCAGCAGGATGGCAACGCCAGCAGCGATAATGAAATTGAGGGTCGAGTAAATGCGCGTCACAGCCATGACACCGATATTTTCAGCGTAGGTTGTGACGCCTGTGCCGCCACCAAAGCCCGAAACAATCGTGGCGACCGCATCGCCGAGGAAGGCGCGCCCCAGGTACTTATCCAGATTGCGACCCGTCATGGCTGCTACCGCTTTGACATGGCCGGTGTTTTCGGCGATAAGAATGATGGCTACAGGCGCGATCAAGCTCATCGCATTGCCGTTGAAGACTGGCGCGGTGAAATTGGGCAGACCAATCCAGGCGGCTTTGGATACGCCACCGAATTGAATGGCTGTGCCAAAACCAAAGCCGTTGCTGAAAATGACGTAGATGATATACCCGATGATGCCGCCCAGTAGAATGGGGAGGCGACGCAGCGTGCCAGGAGCGTAAACGGCTACCGCAGCAGTTGCCAGTACCGTCACAATTGCCATTACCGTGTCAAATGAGCTGCCACTGGCATCGTTGATCGCAACCGGTGCCAGGTTTAGCCCGATCACCATTACCACCGCGCCGGTGACGACGGGCGGCATCAAGATTTCGATCCAGCGCGAGCCGGTGAACATCACGATGAGGGCAATGATGCCGTATACGACGCCGCACGCGATAATACCTCCAAGCGCCAGCCCCAGGTTCGGATTTAACCCGATGCCCTTATAGGCTGTAGCAGCAAGCACGACGGCGATGAAGGAGAAACTGGAACCGAGGTAGCTGGGTACTCGTCCACCTACCATTACAAAGAAGATGAGCGTGCCGATGCCAGAGAAGAAGATTGCGGTGTTGGGGTCGAACCCCATGATAAGTGGCGCGAGAACCGTTGAACCAAACATAGCCAGCACATGTTGCAGGCCCACGAGAATCGTTTGTCCCCAGGGAAGGCGCTCGTCCGGTGCTATGATACCGCCCTCTTTGAGGGTCCAGCCCGTGAAGTAACCCTTCCGCTCGCTTGTTTCAGTTGCCATGCAGTATCCTCCTAACGGGAGATGAAAGATGAATCATACAAACGTACATGGAGAAGGCATGATGAGAAATTTATGCAGTACACCTCCTTTCTACACTGTAGAATTACGCCTGGTGCGGAAAATCAGAGGAATTTAACGCAAGTATATCATGCATGGCAATCTTTGTCGATGTTTGCTTTTCCCACTTTTTTGATGCATACTATCTCTAAACCCATCACATTTTCACTGGATTATGAGGGTGGTAATCTAACAAACGTTTGTTAGATTACAGAAAAGTGGCCTTATCCACCGTGCGAAAGGGGAAACTATCATGACCGAGTCACAATCACAAGAGCTTACAGCCAGGATACGGGTGCGTCTGAGTACTCACGACGCTCATTATGGCGGCAACCTGGTGAATGGGGCCTATATGCTCTCGCTTTTTGGCGACCTGGCGACCGAACTGGCGATTATTTGTGATGGCGACGAAGGACTGCTGGTAGGCTATGAGAAGGTTGAGCTTCTCGCGCCTCTGTTTGCAGGTGATTTTGTGGAGGCTGTGGGACATATTACACATGTAGGGCGCACCTCGCGTCGCATGGAATTCGAGTGTCGCAAGGTCATTGCCGCCCGCCTGGACATCAGCGAATCGGCGGCTGATGTGTTGGAGGAGCCGATTATTATCGGGCGAGCTATCGGCACTACCGTTGTAAAGGCGGACCGCCAGCGCAAGACGAAAACGGCAGAGTAGGAAGAAAACCAGCGCGCGTAGTAACGTATCGTTCATTCCTTTTATCTGATAAAATATGCATAATAGAGTCATTGCAAAGGAATGGGACGATGCAAACGGATATTCGTTCGGTGCGGGAGAAGATTCTGGCGGCTGCTGTGCAGTTGTTTGCTCAATACGGCTATCACGCCGCGACCATGCGCGATATTGCGCGTATTTCGGGCATTCAGGCCGCCAGCATTTACTACCATTATGCCAGCAAGCAGGCGCTGCTGGTTGAGATCATGGATACCCACATGCGCGACTTAATTGCGAACCTGCAACGTATTATGCAAGAGGCTACACCCGTCGAACAACGCCTGCACGAGGCTATTGCCAATCATATACGCCTGCATACCACGTATAAGGCTGAGTTCTTCATCATCGATACAGAGATACGCGCTCTCGAGGATGAGCATCGCGGAGCCATTCTCGCGCTGCGCGATGAGTACGAAACGCTGCTCCAGAGCCTTTTGCGCGATGGCATGGAATGCGGCATCTTCCATCGAGTTGATATTAAAGTGGCATCATATGCATTGATTGCCATGTGTACCGAGGTGGCAACATGGTTCCGGCCCGATGGGCGCTTGAGCGTGCAGCAGGTGATCGATCTCTATACACAGATGATTACCGGGGGATTGCTGGTAACAAAAGCGGCTGAAATGCCGGAGGAATCAGCGCGTACTTAACGCCTTGCTTCCGCACGAGCATTTGTAATGCCCCCAACGCTGATGCAAGGGGAAGTCGAGCGGTAATCAGCGCTTCAACATCAATATGCTTCCCCTGAATGAGTTCAAGCGCCTGCGCGAAATAGGCAGGTGTATGATGGAATACTCCCTTGAGCGTTAATTCGCTGTAGTGAAGAGGACGTGTAGCAAGATTGACGCAGGTATCAGACGGGCATCCGCCGAAGAAGTTCACTAATCCACCGGGGCGAACCACCTGTGTTGCCAGCGTCCACGTCTCCGGTGTCCCGACTGCCTCAATGACGATATCAGCACCGCGCCGGGCCTCGGTTTCAGCTAAGAGTAGTTCGCGTTGCTCATCGAGGGACAACTCGCTCACATCCAGTACTGCCTGTGCGCCATAATGATGCGCCAGGGATAGTCGTTCCGCGCCATGCCCCGTCATAACAACACGCGCGCCCCGTAAAATGACAAGCGCCGCAAGCAGCAATCCCAGTGGGCCTGAGCCGAGAATAATGACAGTGTCGCCTGGCATGACTGAGCAAGTGTCTACGCCATGCAGGGCGCAGGCCAGAGGTTCAGTCAACGCGGCAGCAACAAATGGGGTTGATGGCGTAAGTTTATAGAGATTCTGCCGCACAATTGGTTCGGGAACGAGCAGGTATTCGGCATAAGCGCCATTAAGCAAGAGCAGGTGTTCGCACAGGCTGTAGCGCTGGCGCTGGCAGTAATAACAGCGCTGGCATGGCGCGGAATTGGCTACTACCACAGTATCGCCCTCGGCGCAGCGTGTAACCCCTGTGCCGGTTGAGTCAACTATACCCGAAACTTCATGTCCAAAACCTGCCGGTGTCTGCTGAAACAGCAGGGGATGTCCGCGCTTGTAGGATTTCACATCCGTGCCACATGTCGTGGCTGCCGCGACCTTTAACAGCACTTCGCCCGGCCCCGGATGAGGTACAGGTCGTTCTTCCAGGCGTACATCCATTGGCGCATAATACATAGCGGCCAGCATGGTCAAATTGCTTCCTCTCGCTACCAGAAAATTTGGCGATTGTTTCTGCCTGCACTTTACTCCATCATCAAGGTGAATGTCTACTTTGCTTTCGCAGCGAGGCGGGCAGGCAGCCCAAACAGAACCGGATATTTCATCACGCCTGTGGGTACCAGGAGATTCAGGAATGTGCGTGGGACCACGATGGCGGTGAACATACTCACCAGCACTCCGATCAACAGGGTGGTGGCGAATCCGGCAATGCTGCTCGCGCCAAAGTTGTTGCCAAAGACGTAGAGTACTGCGCAGATCAGTATCGTACAACAGTTGGAATCACGGATAGAGGGCCAGGCACGTTTCCATCCCAGGTCAATAGCACTGGCAAGCGGCCTTCCTATGCGTAACTCTTCCTTGATACGTTCAAAGATCAGCACATTGGCGTCCACCGCCATGCCTATCGAGAGGATTAAGCCCGTGATTCCCGCCAGGGTGAGGGTGACGCCAATCAGTTTGAAGATGGCGAAGGTCAGGGCCGCGTAGAGTAACAGCGCGAAGTCAGCCAGCAAGCCGGGCAAGCGATAGTAGAGCAACATAAAGAGCATGACTATACCCAGGCCAATCGCGCCAGCAACCTGACTTTTCGCAATAGAGTCCTGGCCCAGTGTCGGCCCAATTGTCTCCTGGCTGGCGATCTGCATGGCAATGGGAAGCGCGCCGTAGCGTAGCACCGTTGCGACACGCTGAGCCTCTTCTGAGGTAAATTGGCCGGTGATGACTCCCGGCCCTGTGATAGCGCTCTGGATGGTAGCCGATTGGATGACCGAGCGGTCGAGTGTGACGGTCAGGATCATGCCGACGTTCTGCTGTGTGAAAGTGGCAAAGCGTCCGATAGCGTCGCCTTTCATCGCAAAGTTGATGTGCGGGCGACCAGTTACCTCCTCAGTCCCAACACCGATCTGACCGGAGTCGAGGTCTCTTCCTGTAAAGAGGGGCTTGCTGTCAGGGTTGTAGGTTGCATACTGCTCAGGGTTGAATGGCTTGCCAACCTCCACCATACCTTGAGGAGCAGGGCCAGTATTCCAGAATTCCAGATTACCCGTTTTTAGCAGCGTCTTGATGGCTTCGGACTGGTTGCCACTGGTGTAGCCGGGGAGTTCCACAGAGATGCGAGGAAGTCCATTGCTGGTCTGCACTCGAATATTCGGTTCGTTGACGCTCAAACCGCCATTTACCCGCTGCTCGATCTGAGCGCGTGTCGCGTTGATCTCGCTGTTCAGCGTTTCCGCGCTGTAGTGTTGCGTGGAATCGGGTTCCAAAAATACACGTACCCCGCCCTGTAAATCAAGCCCTTGCTTGACTGCGAGCGGGTGATGAATACCGAGCCAGCCAATATGCAGACCGGGATTTTGCGGCCAATCGATATAGGCAGCGCACCCGGCCAGCACCAGGATGAACAGCAGTAACGTTAATGTTTTTCTTTGCATTGAGACTCGTTTTCTCTCATTCTCTTTTGTGACAAGCATAGCGCGTTAGTCTGAGATTCTGCTGTGAAGAATCTGTGATGGGGCTGAACGTGTCAGGAGGCACTGTGAGTAGAACGAAGAGGCGTTGCTAATACTTTGTCAACGCGGCGACCATCCATATCAACGACCTCAAAGCGCCACCCTGCCAGTTCGAAGGAATCGGTGACAATGGGGATGCGCCCCAGTTCGTGCATCACCAGCCCTCCCAGGGTCTCATAACTGCGAGAGGATTGATCGGGCAAGGACTCTATATCCAGAATATCCTGGAGTTCCTCCAATGAGATGGCTCCTTCCAGCAACCAGGAGCCATCTTCTCTTTGCATTGCCTCTCGTTCGATGGGTTCGCCTGCTGTCGGCAGGTCGCCCACCAGGGCTTCCAGCAGGTCGGTAAGGGTTATTACTCCTTCAATCTCTCCGTATTCCTGGACAACGAGAGCTATCGACCTGCCAGACTGCTTAAAACGTTCGATCAGGCTGAAGGACCTCGTACTCTCTGGCACAAATAGCGCTGGCTGCATAATTGCGCGCAGATTCATCGGTTGTCCGCTCGCCAGTTGTATATAGAGGTCCTTTACGTGGACGATGCCAAGCACATTATCAAGGGTACCCTGACTTACCGGGAAGCGCGTCCGGGTGCTTTGGCTGATTATCTGATGTATCTGGTCAACCGGGTCGTCGATGTCGATCCAGTTGATTTCAATACGAGGAGTCATCAGCGCATTTACACGCCGGTCCCCCATGCGGAAGACCCGTTCCACCAGGTCTTGCTCCGTTTCCTCAAAGATCCCGGCCAGCCTGCCCTGTCCGATCAGGTGCGTGATCTCCTCCTCGGTCACAGGTGGTTCAGAGGATGGACGCACGCGCAGAAGGCGCAAGACAGCTTCTGTCGAGAAACTCAAAAAGGCAATGAGAGGGGAGGCCAGGAGTGAAAGCAAGCGCATGGGACGGACGACAGATGTGGCAATTTGCTCCGGCGCGTTCAAAGCGATGCGCTTGGGTACAAGTTCGCCAATGACCAGTGACAGATAGGTAATAGCTGTTACAACAATGGCAAAGCTGACCGTTTCCGCGTAAGGAGCAAGCCAGGAGATTTGCCTGAGAGACACAGAAAGGGACTGGGCTATCGTTGCCCCACCAAATGCGCCGGCCAGAATGCCAATGAGCGTAATACCGATCTGAACGGTAGAAAGAAACCGGTTGGGTGCGTTCACGAGTTCCAGGGCTGCTTGCGCATTAGCGTCACCCCTATCAGCGCGTTGTTGCAAACGCACCTTGCGCGCAGAAACAAAGGCCGTCTCTGACATCGCAAAGACGCCATTGAGAAGAATGAGCAGCAGGGTGACAATTACTTCTATGAAGGGTAGAGACATGGGCAAGCATTCTCCTTATGAACGCGCGCTCTTCTTTACCTGCTCCGGTTGTTTGCTGATGCGCCGGGCGCGCAGAAGAGACGCGATGATGGTGAGGGCGAGTACAAGAGCGATGACCAGCAGCGACAGGGCTGAGGATATATGGAACAGGTCGGTCAGCACCATTTTCACGCCGACGAAAGCCAGGACGACGGCTAACCCGATGCGTAAGTAATAGAATTTATGGATGATATTGGCAAAGACGAAGTACAGCGAGCGCAGGCCCAGGATGGCGAACACGTTGGAGGTATAGACAATGAAAGGGTCCCTGGTTACAGCGAAGATGGCCGGAATGGAGTCCATAGCGAAGATCAGGTCGGTTGTCTCAACGACTACCAGCACCAGCAGCAGGGGCGTCACCAACATCTGCCCTGCCCGGCGCACGAAAAAGCGCTTTCCTTCGTAATCTGCGGTGACGGGAAGCACGCGCCGGACGAACTTTAGAACAGGATTGCGTTCAGGGTGAACCCCGGTTTCCTTTTGAAAGGCTATGCGGATACCAGTCACGATCAAGAAAGCCCCGAACAGGTAGAGAATCCAGTGGAAGTCTTCGAGCAACACGGCCCCTACCCCGATCAGGACGCCGCGCATGACCAATGCTCCCAGTACGCCCCAGAAGAGGACGCGGTGCTGATAGGCGGCAGGGACACTGAAGGCGCTAAAAAGCAGGACAAAGACAAAGATATTGTCCACGCTCAGCGATTTCTCGATCAGGTAGCCGGTCAAAAACTGGAGGGCGGGTTCAGTTCCTTGAAAGATGTACAGCCCCGCATTAAAGATGAGAGCCAGTGAAATCCAGGCGATGCTCCAGCCGAGGCCTTCTTTCATGGAGACGGTGTGGGCGGTACGATGAAATACGCCGAGGTCCAGCGCAAGCATCCCCAGCACAAAGGCATTAAAAGCGATCCAGAGCCAGAGTGGTGCTGAGAAGATCATTTATGCTCCTTCCAGGAGATATTACAAACAGAGTGTTACGGCCTGCGTCGCTCCTGGCCGATAGAATTTGTATTCGTTAAACAGCAATTTATAGAGAATATACGATACGAACATGTTAATTGTATACATCATAACCGCTACGATGAAAAGTATAGCCGGGGAAGCTGAGCTAAATCTGTAGTCTTGTTGAGATAGAACTGAGAGGAGGTTTTCTATTATTCGGCAAACATCAAAAGATTTTCTCAGTTCGGTCTCAGGCGCTTCACAGGGCTGCTTCATGCTGGAATGCTATGTTTTAAGGGAACAAGATGTTTATCAAAGATAGTGGGGAGAGGATGCCAACATTTTCACTCAAGGATTTGGTCGAGTTACTCGGCCAATTCTACAATAACTATGGATATCTGACGGTGTTCCTGGGAACGCTGGGGGAAAACACAGCGCTGCTCGGTCTTTTCCTCCCCGGCAACTCGTTAGCCTTACTGGGAGCGGTATATGCGCGTCTGGGTACGCTCAACCTGGGCTGGGTAATCAGCCTGGCTACACTTGGGACCATTCTCGGTTATCACATCGACTACCTCCTCGGGCGCTTTGTCCTGGCTGGCGCGGCCAACCGCTGGAGCGCAAGCAGGCTGGGTCGTCGCGTGCGATTGGCTGGACGGCTGCGGCTGGCGCGTAAGTTGATCGCCCGGCATGGGGGGAAGGCCATCCTCATTTCGCACCTGATCGGACAACTGCGGTCTTTTGTTGCCCTGAGCGCCGGGATGACAAGGATGAGCTATCCGCGCTTC
>DASTKD010000639.1:0-4281 GCA_035716135.1 Ktedonobacteraceae bacterium | reverse complement strand
CGGCGTGGCATCACGAAATCCTGACGAATCGTGCCGCAACGAGGACAAGCACAAGGCCCCCACATCCACCCAACCCCGCCCCTTGTCCCTACAGAACGGGGAGACCGTTCCGTACATTCCCGATTTTGAGTGTCAAAAATCATCAGAATCTGCCTGATCGCTCGACTCTCACTCGAGCAGCAGACCCAGATGTTCCCTGAAAAAAGCCTGTTCGCTTTCGTAAGGGAGCAACTCGATGGCTTCTTCTGGTGAGAACCAGCTCACCTCGACAAAACGGGTGTCTGTAGGAGCTTGAGGGCGACCGTTGGCGGGCGCGTATGCCAGGAAGAGGTGAATCGTTTTCTGCTCCACATCACCGTTGCTTTTGGGAGATTCGCGCGAAATAGTGCCGAGGTGTTTAATCAACTGCACATTGTCCAGGCCCGTCTCTTCGTAAATCTCGCGTAAGGCGGCCTGTTCGATTGACTCGCCTTCTTCGACGTGGCCTTTAGGCAATACCCACGATTTGGTTGCGCGGGCGTGTTGAGCCAGCCCGATCTTGAGCTTGCCCTTGACTTCGCGCAGGATGATAGCCCCTGCCGAAGTCGCTAATCTCATTGCCATCTTCGTCCTCCTTATTCGCTTTCGGTGCCTCTGGTTCCTAACACGAACTGCAAGTGCCACTCTTCATGAATGCCGTCCGGCCTTTTTTCCTCTTCCAATCTGGCGAAGACCTCAGTTTTGAACTGCTCTAAGACCTCCGGCGTCATATGTTCCAGCGAATAGCGGGTACCATGCGTCCATTTGGCGTCCCACCACTGCTGTGCGCCGGTATAGATAAACTCCGCATTTTCATATAGTACATGCACATCAACAAAACCGGCGCGAACAAGATAGGCTGGTAGTTTAGAGAGATCGAGATTCACTCCGCTAGCATTTAAGGGGAAATGGTACTGGTTATGGTACTCAGTGAGACGCTGGCTGTACCACCGCGAAAGCGCATCAGGATCGTGTCCCACTGTTATTCCCAGCTTGCCGCTGCTATGCAGCACGCGGAAAAACTCAGATAATGCCTGCTCAAGATGAGGGAAAAGGAAGACCGCAAATCCACATAACACATAGTCGAAGGATGCCGAATCAAACGCCAATTGTTCGGCATCCATCTGGCGAACGGACGCATTCAGAATATGCCGCCGCTCAATCTCGGCTGTCGTCTCCGCGAGCATCTGGTCTGCCAGGTCGATGCCAATTACCTGACCGCGAGGCCCAACTTTTTCCGCCGCCGGGAAGAGGTTTGCGCCCCTGCCTACTCCCACATCTAATACCCTGGCACCCGCAGTAATACCTGCGCGTTCGACTAAATGCCTTCCCGCGTAAGCAAAAGAGTCAGGCCCTACGCAGCCATAGACGGAGGCAACACGGTTATACAGGTCGGCAATATTTGACTTCGGCCCACCCTCATTATTCATTTCATTCATCGTGTTTGTAGAACCATCAGGGGTTGTCCCAGTGTCGCCCATCTTTCTCGATCAGCTCCTCGGCTTCTTTCGGCCCCCAGCTTCCTGCCGGGTAGGTGGATATTGAACTGGCGGGCATTTGCTTCCAGCCGTTGACGATGCTATCCACGATGCGCCACGATGCCTCAACTTCGTCGCGGCGAATAAAGAGCGTCGAGTCGCCAATCATGGCATCGGCAAGCAGGCGTTCGTAAGCTTCTGGTGAAGCAATGCCAAAGGCGCTGGCATAGGAGAAGTTCATATCCACCGATTCGAGCTGGCGGGACGCGCCGGGAATCTTCGCGCCGAATTTCAGCGTGATACCCTCGTCGGGTTGAATGCGAATGGTCAGGCGATTGGGAACAAGGCCCTTTGTCTCTGAGGGCTTGTAGAGCTGGTGTGGCACGCGCTTGAACTGGATGGTAACTTCGGTGCTGCGTTTGGGCAGACATTTGCCGGTGCGAATGTAGAATGGCACATCGGCCCAGCGCCAGTTTTCAATGAACAGCTTTAACGCCACGTAGGTTTCTGTCGTTGAGTTGGGCGCTACACCCTTTTCTTCCTTGTATCCGGGAACATTCTCACCGTCAATCTCGCCAGCGGTATACTGGGCGCGCACCGTATCAGCGGCGACCTGCTCCTCCGTGAGCAGGGGAATGGCTCGCATGACTTTCACTTTTTCGTCACGGATGGCATCGGCATCAAAGGCCACTGGTGGCTCCATCGCCGTTAGGCACAGCACCTGCATAATGTGATTCTGCACCATATCACGGATCGCGCCGGATTCTTCGTAATATTCGGCGCGCGAGCCAATGCCCAGGCTTTCCGCTACTAATATTTGCACATGATCGATATACTTCTGATTCCAGAGCGGCTCAAAGATACCATTGGCGAAGCGGAAGGCCAGCAGGTTCTGCACAGTTTCTTTGCCCATGTAATGATCTATGCGATAGATTTGATTTTCGCGGAAGACGCGCGCCAGCTCGCGGTTGAGCTTTTGCGCAGAGGCCAGGTCACGCCCGAAGGGTTTCTCGATGATAATGCGCGTCCAGGATTCCTCATCGCCGTTGTTATGCGGCCGGTGAGCCAGGCCCGCGCCGCCGATCTGGTGAATGATTTCAGAATCGGTCGTCGGCGGGGTCGCCAGGTAGAAGATGCGATTGCCCCCGGTGCCTTTTTCCTCATCCAGCCGCTCGAGCAGGTCGGCCAGTTTCTGAAACCCTTCGCGGTCATTGAAGTCCGACTGGCAATAGAAGAGGTTTTGCGCGAAAGCCTTTTGCGCCTTTTCATCCAACTTATCATCTGGGTCCATGTATTTGTTGACCGAATCTAGCGCCATTGCTCGCCACTGGTCGTCGTTCATGGGACGCCGCGCAAAGGCGACGATGCAGAAACTCTGCGGCAACGGGTGATCGTGCATCAGGTGCGCCAGGGTAGGCAGCAATTTGCGCTGCGTCAGGTCTCCCGTCGCGCCAAAGATAACTACCGCGCACGGCTCCGGCATCTGACCATCCTGCCAGATTCTATGTTGTTTCAGCGCTTCTTTAGAATGAACTACTTGTTCCATAAAACTACTCCTCATAGGTAGATAATATACTGTTGTGAGTATACAGCACACGGGCGGATTCGTATACTATTGTTGTACCCCGCCTGTTTATATCACTCGCATATCTCTACGAAAGTAACAGCAGATTCTGGAAGTGAGAAGCAGCGAATCAGATTACTCTGCCCTTAGCAGGCTAACAACCTCCATACGGCTCACTGCCCGCATGGCCGGTAGAATTGCCAGGGCCGAAACCATTCCCATCAGCACGATTACCCCACATGCCATAAGCGGAACGGACACGATGTTCTGCGCCGAATGTTGCGCGGACAACACCCACAGGGAGACGAGTATGCCCGAAACCGTCCCGATCAGCGCCAGAAACAGCCCTTCCTGAACAAACAATCGTTGAATTGCCCACGGTCGCCAGCCTACCGCCTGTAACAGTCCGATCTCTTGCTGCCGCTCTCGTACCTGTAGCAAGAGCAAGTCTGCCACGCTGAGAAACGTCAACATCAGCGCAATCACGCAGCCGACTATCTGAGGTACGGCTGTCTGAAAAAGCACATAATCACCCAGCAACGTTCCTTGTAGTGACTGATGTAGTGCGAGAACCCCGTTCAACATGATCATCAGCAGCAAGGCGGAAAAGCAGAAGCTCAATGCAGCAATCAAGGCCCGTATGCGTGAACGTCCCAGGTTGCGTAGTACCAGTGTCCCAACTGGCATGAGCAATCCTCCAAAACGTGACCCCAACAATCTGGCCTTTCCAGTCTTTACGGAAGCCCCGGTTCGTAAGAGTTCAGCCGGACGAATGTGCCAGATTTGCCACAGCGGATAGAGTACGCTAATCAGGGCAAAAGCCAGCATGAGAGGAATAGTCCCTATCACCACAAACCACAGAAGTGTGGCTTCCAGGAAAGCAGCCACCAGCAGCGCGAGGCCCAGCCCGGCAATACTACCTCCGACAGACAGGATCAGCGCCTGGATGAGAAACAGCCGTATGGGCTGCCACGGTCGCCAGCCAAGCACGCTGAGAACTGCCAGGTCTTTGCGCTGAGAACTCGCCAGCGCGCTAAATGCCACCGCGAGATAGCCGAGGCACACTGCCAGGACCGTGCCTAACAGGAGGAGTTGCGTCGCTCCCAGTTGGCTTAGATAGGTCAACCCCACACCAATTTGAATCCAGCGTTCTTCTACCCAGCCAACTGGCGCAACAGTTTGCTCCGCGCCAGAAGTTCCTGCGCGAACACCTGGCACATA
>DASTKD010000638.1:0-2977 GCA_035716135.1 Ktedonobacteraceae bacterium | reverse complement strand
AGAGATCCTTCGCTGCGCTCAGGATGACAGGTGAAGCGCAGGATGATCGCTAAAAATTACCGTCTCGTGCGTCTATTATAGTGAGTTCTATCTTTGAAGTGGCGTAGTATCATTGATAGGGTAGTGCTATATAATGGATGGAGCAACTTGAATGTACCTGTTCCTGCCTGTACTTCTGCTTATTCTGAGTGGGACTGCGGTACTGCTGGCGATTGGCGGCGTCTTTTTCATCATGCGTTCTTTTTTTCTCACGCGCGATGTGCGCAAGCGTGGAATACATATTCTTGCCACAGTGACGAATATCGACATGGAGTATGTATTGTTTACGCCGCGTGGATATACTACATCGTTTTTCGTTCATGCTGACTGGCAAGACCCTGAAACACATACCGTTTTCCACTTCAAAAGCGAGGCGGGCGGCGCATATCTCCCTCTCAATCATCCTCCTGGCAGTAGTATTGATGTGTTGATCGACCCCCATAATCCCAGGCGTTACGAGGTGCAATTGAGGTTTGAAGAGCGCAGTTACGTGTGATAGAAAAGCGCTATACAACAAGTGAGAAACCAGGCCGGACGAACCCGGCCTGATTTCTCATTTGTTGTATACTGGGAACAATTGTTGCCATGACTCTAAGCATATTTCATGAAAGAAGGATTGTCTTCATGCCTGCATCCAACGCTCGCCAGGTACGTCTCGAATTTGACCGGCGCGTCCCTATGCGCGATGGCATTACCCTTTCGGCTGATGTGTATAAGCCGCTCGGCAGGTCGGGAGAATCGGGGAAATTTCCGGTTATCCTGACACGCACGCCCTATCAGAAGTTGAGCGAGGGGACACTGACGGCGGCTAATTACTTCGCCGAACGCGGCTATGTTTTTGTGGCGATGGATGTGCGCGGGCGCGGCGATTCGGAGGGCGCGTTTGTTCCGTATTTCAACGAGGGTCAGGACGGCTTTGATGCTATCGAGTGGTGCGCGGCGCAGCCCTGGTCGGATGGCAACATTGGTACAATTGGCAGCTCCTATCCGGGCGTGATCCAGTGGCTGGCAGCCCTGCAACAGCCGCCGCATTTGAAGGCGATGGTGGTCAGAGTAGCCCCCTCTGATCCATTTGTGGAGACGCCGACCGGTTTGCCTTCGCCCATGTCTTTATGCTGGCTACATTATGTCAGTGGGCGATATAACCAGTTGATGGAGGCGGTGAACTGGGAGAGCGTCTACGAACATCTGCCGCTGCTGACGATGGATGAGCGCGCTGGCCGTCACATTCCACACTGGAGGACGGAAATCGAACACGCGCAGCTCGATGAGTTCTGGCAACCCATATGCTACCAGCGCAAATTTGAGCGCGTCAATGTGCCTGTGTTGCATATTTCGGGCTGGTATGACGACGAGCAGATCGGTACGCCGCTCAATTTCATGGGTATGCAGGCCAACGCCGCGACTCCCCAGGCGCGCAAAAGCCAGCGTTTGCTGATAGGCCCCTGGGGGCATGTGGTCAACAAGGACTCAAAGTTGGGCGAGATTGACTTTGGTCCGCAGGCGCTGATCGATTTGCGCGGTGAAGAATTGCGCTGGTTCAATCGCTGGCTGCGCGACTATGGCAGCGATGCTGGCCTGGATGAAGTTCCCGTGCGTATATTTGTGATGGGCGCGAACGTATGGCGCGATGAGCGCGAATGGCCCCTGGGGCGCACACAATGGACGCCCTTTTATCTGCATAGCGATGGACACGCCAACAGCCGTTTTGGTGATGGCTCCCTCTCAACCACGTTGCCCGCAGCAGATGAACAAGCCGACAGGTATCACTATGATCCCGCGCGACCCGTGCCATTCATTACCGTCCCGACTTCTTCACAGATTGGCGGTCCCGACGACTATTCGGCCATCGAACACCGCGACGATGTACTGGTCTACGTCACGGAACCTCTCACCGAAGACACAGAAGTCACCGGGCCAATCAAGGTCGATTTGTACGCCTCGTCATCCGTGTTCGACACCGATTTCATGGCGAAACTGCTCGATGTATGGCCGACGGGCTTGCGGCAGCGCCTCTGCGACGGCATGGTACGCGCGCGTTTCCGCGACGGTATGGATAAGCCTTCGCTCATCGAGCCGGCCAAAATTTATCACTATACCATCGATTGCTGGAATACCTCACAGACCTTCAAGGCAGGCCACTGCATAGGTTTGGAGATTAGCTCGAGTGCTTTCCCCAAGTTTGATCGCAATCTCAACACTGGCGCGCCGCTCGGCATGACAACAGAGATGGCGGTAGCGCAACAGCGCATTTATCACGATGCAGAGCATCCCTCTGCGGTAGTGCTGCCAGTGATTCCGAGAAAGGAAAATGGTTCGCCGCTCTCAGATGATGATGATTTCTTCTGAGTACATAGCACGGTGAGGAGGAGATATGCCTGAGAAGAAATTCAATGCACAGGCGCTTTTCGATGTGCGCGGCCTCACAGCCGTCCTGACCGGCGGCAGCGGCCAGTTAGGACGAGCTATGGCTTTCGCTCTGGCACAGGCAGGTGTGCAGGTCGCTATCCTGGGTCGTCATGCCGGGGCCGCGTGCTTCCTTTGCTCACGAGACGAGTAGCCAGATGCCCAACCCGATCAGGAGAAGAGCGCTCAGGAGTTCGCTCCACTCTTTGAGCGACTTCAGGCGGGTGCGTAAGGTTCGACCGAGCGAGATACCAAGCACGGCCATGAGAAATCCTTGCAGACCAATATATACACAGAACATGATCGGGCTGATGGTTTTCCCGGCGCTAATGGAGCCGAACGAAAAACCGATGGCTAGCTCATCCAGGCTTACGCTCAGCGCGAGGAGCAGTTGTCGCCGCCATTGAAATTGGACTGCTGGCACCTGCGAAACTGGCGCTGGTTTGTGGGGTATTATCCCATCCTGACGTTTGCGCTTGTGTAGATACTCGCGTCCCTCTTCCCCCAGTTCCCATGCTCCCACACCGATCAA
>DASTKD010000637.1:0-3731 GCA_035716135.1 Ktedonobacteraceae bacterium | reverse complement strand
AGCAATCTCCAAATCAGACCCTTTCTCCATTAATCCGCCGCCGCAGGCGGCAAGTTAGAAAATAGAGCGTGGTGGTTATCACAAAAGGATCATGACATGGGTGTTGAACGCGCCGTAACGCGCTGGTATGTACAGCGCCAGGCGCTTCTCTACGAAATCGCGGAACTGGAGGCCAAACTCCAGCCACAAAGCGCTGGCGCGCAGCCATCAGCAAAGCCAGAGTTGGCAATTCTCAAACGCCAGATCGCCGAAGCTCAGGAGAAACTGCGCCTGATGGGCTCCTGTCCCAAACCTATGATGGGCTAATCTAGAGGCAGGTATATGATGGCCGATTCGTTCGAAACTTCTCCCTCTGTTCCGCCGGAAATGCTGAAGCATTATGCCAGCGGGTATGAATCCCAACGCTTGCTTCACGGTTCGAGTCAGATTGAATTGGCTCGCACTCAGGAAATCATCACGCGATATGTCCCACCACCTCCCGCTATCGTTTTTGATGTTGGTGGTGGCCCAGGCGTGTATGCCTTGTGGCTTGCGAAACATGGTTATGAAGTACACCTTATTGATGCGACTCCGTTACACATAGAGCAGGCGCGACAAGCCTCCCTGTTACAGCCCGATGCTTCCCTCGCACAAATTGAGGTTGGTGATGCCCGCGACGTGAAGCGCGCAGATATGAGTGCCGATATTGTGCTTTTACTGGGTCCCATGTATCACTTGACTGAACGTGCAGACCGGCTCACCGCGCTACGTGAAGCGCATCGCATCCTTAAACCCGGTGGCATTCTATTCGCGGCAGCAATTTCCCGCTTTGCCTCTTTGCTTGATGGCCTGCGCCAGGGATTATTTGATGATTCCGCCTTCGCCCCAATCGTCGAACGTGATTTGGCTGATGGGCAGCACCGAAACCCGACCAACCACGCGGCGTATTTCACGACCGCCTTTTTTCATCATCCGCAAGAACTTGAAGCCGAGGTAAAGGAGAGTGGGTTTCTCTACGAAAAGACCTTGCCGGTTGAAGGCCCCCTGTGGCTTTCACAGTATGCGATAGACAATTTTGATGACCAGAAGCGGCGCGAGCAGTTTCTAGCCCTCATGCGCCGCATCGAGCAGGAGCCATCGCTGCTGGGAGCCAGCGCCCACCTGATGGCTATCGCGCGCAAAGCGTAACGATAAAAACCGCGCGTCCCTCTAACCCTTGACAATTACCTTTCTCCGCATTATAATCGTAACGTACTGTACGTTACGAAATGGATGAATGCAATGGAAGACGGGCAGAACAGACGCACTCAAAAAACACGCGAACGGCTCCGCGCCGCCGCTCATCGATTGTTTCTTCAGCAAGGTTATCTGGCAACCAGTATCGATGTTATACTGGCGGAGGCGGGCATCTCCTCGAAGGAAACCCTTTATCGCCACTATGCCAGCAAGGAGGCCCTCTTTGTCGATGTTCTGAGCCACCTGACACTGGAGCAGCCGGGGTTTTCCGAGAAACTCGCGGCCTTGCCCACGCCCCAGGACTTGCCAGCGCTGCGCCAGGCGCTGACGCTCCTTTCCCATGAGATCCTTTCCATGATGAGCCAGCCTGGCTATCTGCCCCTGGTGCGCATGATTATCGCCGAAGCGCCGCGCTTCCCGCAGCTCGGCACCCTGTTTTTCTCGACCGTCACCCAGCGTGGCCTTGCCATCATCGCCGCACAACTCCGGGCGGCTAGAGAACGGAAGCTCATAGCTGATATTGATTTTGACGCCGTGGCACACACATTGCTTGGCGGGTTGTTGACCTATATCATCGTGAGTCTCGTGTCCGGGGAGGAAGCGCAACCCCCTGCACTCGACCGCGCTGATGCGGTTGTCGAGGTCATCATGCGCGCATTGAAACTGTAGTTGTTCAGTTTGACTTTATTACAGGGAGGGAAGCATGTTTCGGGATCGCATACGCATCTTTAATAAATATGTCACAAATAGAGTATTCCGTGGATTCGCCAGCCGCTCCCAAGGCCCGTTCGCAGTCATTCGACACGTCGGTCGTCGCAGCGGAAAACCCTATGAAACTACCATCATGGTGTGGCATACAGGAGAAGGTTTTGTGATTGCCCTGACATACGGGTCGAAGGTGGATTGGTATCGCAACATTGTAGCTGCTGAGGGAGGTACGCTGCTCTGGCACGGAAAAGTCTATACTATCGGAAAGCCAGAACCGATTGACGCTAAAAAAGCGCTGACAGCCTTTCCCGCGTTTTTTCGGTTCATCTTACGAAGGTCTGGTACACATGAATTTGTATGGGTAAAATCATCGGTTCCTGAGCCAGCCAGGGCATAATGAAAGACGTATTACCCGGCGAGCGCATCCACAATCAATCTGCCCATCTCCTGAGTGCCAACTATGGGTTTGCCTGCCTCTTTCAAATCCTCTGTGCGGTAGCCTGCCTCGATGACTTGCTCGACCGCAGTTTCGATGGCGTCGGCTTCCTGATGCAGCCCAAAGGAATAGCGCAGCATCATGGCGACTGTCAGAATGGCGGCAATTGGATTGGCTTTGCCCTGCCCGGCAATGTCGGGCGCGGAGCCATGAATGGGTTCGTACATGCCGAATAGGCCATGCACAGTTTTGCGCGTTCCCAGGCTGGCCGATGGCAACATGCCCATCGAACCGGCCAGCATAGCCGCCTCGTCGGTCAAGATGTCGCCGAATGTGTTTTCGGTGACGATGACATCAAATCCCGTTGGACGCCGCACTAATTGCATGGCGCAGGTATCGACCAGCAGGTGATCGATTTCCACATCGGGATAATCGCCCGCGACCCGTTCGGCAACATGCCGCCACAGGCGCGACGAACTGAGAACATTCGCTTTATCGACTGAAGTAACTTTTTTATGCCTGTCCCGCGCCAGGTCGCAAGCGGTGCGCACGATGCGCTCAATTTCATGCTCCGTGTAGAACATGGTATCGACGGCCTCCAGACCCTGTGATGTCTCGCGGATCTCGCTGGGCTTGCCGAAATACAGGCCACCCGTCAATTCGCGCACAACTAACAGATCAGTGCCTTGCAAGACCTCAGTCTTGATAGTCGAAGCATCGAGCAGCGCCTTGAACGGGCGAATGGGGCGCAGATTGGCGAAAAGCTCCAAATCTTTACGCAAACGCAGCAAGGCGCGTTCGGGCCGCTCCTGCGTTTTTGACCCCTCGTAGCGTGGAATGCCCCCGACCGCGCCAAATAAAACCGCGTCGCTCTGCTGGCACAGTTCCATCGTGGCATCAGATATGGCCTGTCCCTCGGCCTCAAGAGCCGCGATGCCTACTAGCCCGTGATGCATCTGAAAAGTATGCTGGTAGCGTTCGCCAATGGTCTGCAACACGCGCACAGCCTGCTCGATAACTTCTGGCCCGATGCCGTCTCCGGGCAATACGGTGATAGTGTATGTTCCCAAGTCGGATTTCTCCTCATTCATGCTGCAACATCAATAGTGACCATTTGTGGCCTCTCAATCTCTTCTGGTACCGGTTCGCCATTGGCAATGAGATCTTCTATATAGCCAGCAATAGCCTCCCGCGCCCGCTCAATGCACTGCCCGACGGTTTCACCTTGAGTGATACATCCTGGCAGAGCAGGAAGTGTGACGGTAAACCCTCCCTCTTCCAGATCAGGCTCAAGAATGATAGTATACTTCTTCATATCATTTCTCTCCTTAAAAAGAACCTCTACCCCTCTTAATGCCAGATTATACACGAT
>DASTKD010000636.1:0-9980 GCA_035716135.1 Ktedonobacteraceae bacterium | reverse complement strand
ATTTCACATGTTTTATCCTACCCATTTTTTCTCTATGAAACAAGGGGATATTCGTATGTATAAACCCCGATGAATATTACCAACCAAATCCGGGAATGTCATCCTGAGCGCAGCGAAGGATATGCGTGCGGCGGGAGAGATCCTTCGCTGCGCTCAGGATGACAACCGCTTACTGATGTGGGTCGTGAAAATTCGTCAGGAACAGACAAGCTTGAAATTCCCCCAATATGTGCGATACTAAACTATAGCTTCCATCGAACAGCAGATCACCATGTGATAAATATTCTCGCATTGTATAGGAAGGTATACTTGCTATGGCAACTCCAGTCAGCGAAGGGATGCTCCTGTGGGAACCGGCAGAGCAGGTGAAAGAACAGGCTAATATCCGGCGTTATATGCAGTGGCTTGAACGCGAAAAAGGGCTGCATTTTACGACGCCCCAGGGGCTATGGGCGTGGTCTGTGGATAAGCTTGAGGATTTCTGGGCTTCGCTGTGGGACTATTTTCATATCAAAGCGTCAAAACCATACGAGACGGTACTGGTTGAGAGGAAAATGCCTGGGGCGCAGTGGTTCTCGGGGGCGCAACTCAACTATGCCGAACACGTCTTCCGCAATGCCACGAGCAGCCGACCTGCAGCGCTCTTCAAGTCTGAAGCACAGCCACTGACGGAAATCTCGTGGGACGAACTGTATGGGCAAGTGCGCAATGTCGCGGCTGCCCTGCGTGATATGGGTGTGCGGCGGGGAGATCGCGTGGTTTCTTATATGCCCAACATCCCGCAGTCGCTGATTGCGTTCCTGGCAACGGCCAGCATTGGCGCGATCTGGTCAAGCTGTTCTCCCGATTTTGGCACGCACAGCGTGATTGATCGTTTCCAGCAAATCGAACCTACCGTCTTGTTTGCCGTTGATGGCTACCAGTATGCAGGGAAGATCATCGACCGGCGCGCCATCATCAGCGAAATTCAGGAAGCGCTGCCCACCCTGCGCAAAACCGTTGTGGTTCCCTATGCCTTTAACAAGGTTGATATTTCAAGATACCGCGATGCCATGTCGTGGCGAGACATTCCAGAGAGTACAGCAGAGTTGGTCTACGAACAGGTTCCTTTCAATCACCCCCTGTGGGTGCTGTACTCGTCAGGTACGACGGGCCTGCCCAAAGCCATCGTACAGGGTCAGGGCGGTATCCTGCTTGAACATATGAAGAGTCTTCATCTTGACCTGGACCTCAAACAGGATGATCGCTTTTTCTGGTTCACTACCACCGGCTGGATGATGTGGAACCTGCTGCTCGGCGGGTTGCTGCTCGGCATTCCGGTTCTGCTCTACGACGGCAGCCCCGGTTATCCCGACATGAACGCGCTGTGGCAGTTCGCCGAACAGTCCGGTATGACCTTCTTTGGCACCAGCGCGGGCTACATTCTTGCGTGCATGAAAGCAGAGATCACGCCGGGCAAGAGCTTCAACCTGGGCAAGCTGCGCGCACTCGGCTCGACCGGTTCGCCGTTGCCGCCAGAGGGATTCCAGTGGATTTACGAGCAGATCAAGTCCGATTTGTGGCTGGCCTCCGTGAGCGGCGGCACAGATGTATGCTCGGCCTTCCTGGGAGGCTGCGTTCTGCTGCCTGTGTACGCCGGGGAGCTACAGGCTCGTTCGTTGGGCGCGAAAGTAGAAGCCTTCGATGATAACGGCCACGCGCTTACCGGGGAGGTTGGCGAACTCGTCATCACCGAACCTATGCCCTCCATGCCCCTGTTTTTCTGGAATGACCCGCAGGGCAACCGCTACCGCGAGAGCTATTTTGAGATGTATCCGGGCATCTGGCGGCACGGCGATTGGATCAAGATCACCCCGCGAGGCAGCGCCGTGATTTATGGCCGCTCCGATTCGACCATCAACCGCAAAGGCATCCGCATGGGCAGCAGCGAAATCTACCGCGTGGTGGATGAAACGCCGGAAGTGCTTGACAGCCTGATTATCGGCATCGAACGTCCAGGCGGAGCCTACTATATGCCCCTCTTTGTGGTACTCAAGCCCGGTGTCGAACTGGACGATGCGCTCAAAACCAGCATTCGCGCCAGCATTCGCGCCAATCTTTCGCCGCATCACGTACCCGACGAGATCATCGCCATATCCGAAGTGCCACGCACATTGAGCGGCAAAAAACTGGAGGTACCCGTGAAAAAGCTGTTCATGGGCGTTCCCCTCGAGAAGGCCATCAGCGTCGGTGCCATGAGCAACCCGCAGGTGATGCAATACTTTGTCGAGTTTGCTAAATCCCTGATGAACAGTAACGATCAAGACCGGTAATACCCTGTCATCCTTCGCTACGCTCAGGATCTCTCGTTGGACCACACGGAGATTCTTCGCTGCGCTCAGAATGACATTCCCAACTCTGGTTAGTGCCATTCATTCTGTTTTCCACCATGTATCGAATGGGGTGACAGGCACATTGCGTTTATGCTCGGTGATGCTATAACGATGTTCGATGCGTTGCGCTACTTCAGAGGGAACCACTTTCCCTGCGAGATAGTCGTCTATCATTGTGTAGCTCATGCTGAGTTCATCTTCATCAAGTCGACCTGGATTATTATCGAGCAGGTCGGCGGTAGGCTGTTTTGTATAAATCCGTTCATCTGCTCCAAGATATTTCAGTAGCGAGCGGCCCTGTTGTTTAGTGAGTCCACTGAGTGGGGTCAGGTCTACGCCCCCATCGCCATACTTGGTGAAAAAACCTGCTACCGCTTCCGCTGCATGGTCAGTACCCACTACCAGGACATGAAACTGATGCGCGAAGCGGTAATGGACCGTCATACGTTCCTGTGCCTTCTGGTTGCCTTTGTTATAGTCGCTCATAATGAGACCGGTCGCTTTTTCAAATGAAGCAACCGCGCTATCAACAGCGGGCTGGACATTTACGGTGTACGTTTTGTCGGGAGCGATAAACTGCAAAGCGCGTTGCGCATCCTCTTCGTCCCGTTGCACACCATAGGGGAGTCGAAGGGCGGTAAATAGATAGTCTTTGTCTGTTTGTGTACGCAATTCCTCTACCGCGATCTGGCACAAACGTCCGGCCAGACATGAATCCTGGCCGCCCGAAATGCTGAGAACGAAGCCGTTCATGCGTGAAGCTGTCACATAGTTTTTTAAGAACTCTACCCGGAAAGCCACTTCTTCCGCCGGATCTATGGTTGCTTTTGTATGTAATGTTTCAATAATTTGTTCCTGTTTCGTAGTCGTCATCAGAAAAGCTCCTTATTGCATTGATCTATTCAGCAGACCTCATCCAATTATACCTGCCGTCGTGTACCAATGGCTAGCGCTCCATAACTTCGCCTTAACAACAATATGGTATGCTTATACATGTGCATCACAACCACAGGCAAGGGAGAAACGTATAAGGTATGTGCCACACGAGCCTACGAAACGTGATAGAATAAGCACATAAATAACAAGTTGATACTAAAAGCGCTGGGAGTCGCGGATGAAAATTGGCCTTGTCACACCGTATGATTGGAGCTATCCTGGGGGAGTACGGGATCACGTATGGCATCTCGCGGAACAATTTATAGGGATGGGGCATGAAATACGCATCCTTGCGCCCGCGTCGGGAATCCAGGGTAAGAAGCCCGAAAAGTTCATACTCAAAATGGGGGGAACGACTCCCATCCCCATCAATGGCTCGATTGCCCGCATTAATCTCGATCCGTCGCTCTCACAACGGGTGCGCGCGGTATTGCAGCGCGAGCGGTTTGATGTCATTCATGTGCATGAACCCCTCGTGCCAGGGCTTTCGCAGCAGGTGCTGCGCGCTTCTCGCACCGTGACAGTAGGAACATTCCATACCGCCTCGTACTCAAATATCTATTCCACCTCACAGCTTGCCTATGCATCGGCCTATCCGCTGCTGCGCCCGTTATTTCACAAGCTGGACGGACATATCGCGGTTTCAACGGCGGCGCGCCAGTTCATTTCGCGCTATTTTCCCGCCGATTATCGCATTATCCCCAATGGCATCAATCTCGAACGCTTTGGACCTGCTATCCCCCCCATGCCGCATTTGATGGATGGGAAACAGAATATCCTGTTTGTCGGGCGGTTCGAGAAGCGCAAGGGGGCAAAATACCTGTTACGCGCCATCCCCGCCACCCGCGAACGGCACCCTGATACCCGCTTCATTTTCGTGGGTGAGGGTCGCTTGAGAGCAGGCTTCCAACGCTATGTTGAGCGCAAAGGCTGGCAAGACGTAATCTTTACAGGTTATATCTCGGATGATGATAAACCGCGCTATTTCCGCAGCGCGCATATCTTCTGCGCGCCTGCTATTGGCGGCGAAAGCCTGGGCATCGTGCTGTTAGAAGCAATGGCATCGGGTGCGCCAATCGTGGCATCCGATATAAAGGGTTATGCAACCGTCGTTACCCAGGGAGTCGATGGCTTATTGACGCCACCACGCCAGCCCGATGAACTGGCCGGAGCTATCAGCTACCTGCTCGAAAATGAGCCGCTGCGCCAGCAGTTCATTCAGACTGGACTGGTTAAAGCGCGCGATTATGCGTGGCCGTATGTGGCTCGCAACGTCATGGACTATTATTGTGAATTGCTTGAGGCGCGCCACAGGGCGTCGCACTCCTATCCACGCGCCCTGTAATGGGCATTGCTAGAGAAGAAATGTAATACGTATGGAACATACATCGCTTGAAACTGAACAACATACATCGAGCGCGCAAACACTGACCCCGCCAATCGGGTATAGCCGCGCCGACCTTCATATGCATACCAACCTGGGCGACGGCTGGGCCAGTCCCGCGAAGATCATTGAGGTGGCTATCGCGCGCGGACTTGACCTGATTGCCGTTACCGATCACGATCATGTCGAGGGCGCGAAGCGCGTGGCCGACCTGCTGGCGCAGGGCGATTACCCATTGCGCATGATTACCGGGGTCGAGGTTTCGACGCGCCAGGGACACTTGCTCGGATTGTTCGTGAAGAAAGCTCCCAAACACTTGCGTCCGGTTGAAGAGAGCATCGATGCCATTAAAGAGCAGGGTGGACTGGTAATTGTGCCTCATCCCTTTGGGCGGCTGGTTCCCAGTTTGAGCCGCGCGAAAATCGAAACACTGCTGGCAAAAGGCTACCCGATCGACGGCATCGAGGTATTCAATCCCACGCCGGCCAATTCAGCCATGCGCCCGGCGGTACGCGCCGCCAATCAGGAGTGGAAGCTGGCCGAAACCGGATCGAGCGATGCACATTTCTGGCAGCATATCGGCTCGGCCTATACGCTTTTTCCCGGCAATAGCCCCGAAGATTTGCGCCAGGCCATCCTCGAACGCAAAGTGCGATCAGGCGGTCAGGAACTTCCACCAGTACACCTTGCGCCGGGCGTCTACGTCGCTCAATGCGCGTGGAGCTGGTTTGTTGACCCGCCACGTCGCGTCATGCGCAGAATGCGCGAAAAATAAATACTAGAAGGCCGGGGCAGCTCAGCCGCCCTGGCCTCATGTCGCTGGCATATCTTTTGTCCATATTGGCGAAAACATCACCCATTGTTCGGGGCGCGCGCTAATGTTTTCCTCCAGCGTTTCTATGATTTTCTCCATGAGTTTGTCTGGATCGCCGCGTTCATCTTCGTTCAAAGCAAGCGATACCGGCGCTAAATGACCACCCATATGGTTATGAGAATCGTACCAGCCAAATCCACACAACAGAACGGCCCCGGTGCGCAACGCCAGCGAAATTGGCCCAAAGGGAAAACGGGCCGGTGCGCCAAAGAAAGGTTTCTCAACGTTTTCTCCCACAATAGCGCGATCGACAGCAATTATTACAATCTGGTTTTTCTTCAATGCCTGTATCATGCTTCGCAAGGGCGCGCTTCCTCCCAGGGGCGCAAATTGCAAACCGGGTCTGCTCCGTAACTTTAGCGCCAGTTCAAGCATACGCTCGTCTTTCAGATGTTCCACTGGAATAGTGAGAGAATAGTTCTGAAACGCAAACCACTGCACTATATATTCGAACGGCCCGAAGTGCGTGGATAAGAGTATCACGCCTTTACCTTGAGCAAGCGCCGCGTCAAGATGCTCGAGGCCACCTTTATATGTTAATCTGCTCAACAGCTCTTCGCGTTTGAGGTATGGAAGATACAGCGCTTCCAGGTAGTTACGCGCACTGTACCCAAACATTTTGCGCACAGTGGAACGAAGCTTTTTGCGATCGGCGCGTGTTGATTGTGACTGCGGACCAAGCACATGCTGCATATTGATGGTGGCTTGTTTTCTGGCTTTACGAGCGAATAGCCAGGCAGCAAAACCAATTACGAGGCTCAAGACTCGCACAAAGCTATGCGGCAGGCGCGGAACTACAATCGAAGCAAAACGATAAAGTCTATACATCCTCTTCCTTATAATTCGACGGCCAGAACTGGCGGAACATGTACCACTGCGTCGGCCAGGCGCGCACTATCTCCTCGATGGCATCGAACATGCACTGCGTCAAACGCGCGATTTCCGCGGTTTTGTTCGCGCCAGCCTGCGGAAAAATGGGCGGGAAGGCGCGTATAAAGATCTCATTGTGCGGTCCATACCACATAAAACCGGGCATGATGGCCGCGCCACTTTTCAAGGCCAGAGCCGCCGGACCACCCGGCACATACGTCTTATGCCCGAAGAAACGAATCTCTACTCCCTCTTCCGGCGAAACAGGACGGTCAACTGCGATAGCCACAAGTTGATTCTGTTGCAGCGTGCGCAGGATACGCCGCGCCGAGCCTTCCATGGGGATCAGCCCGATACCCCTTTCTTTGCGCTGCCCCAGAACCAGATCGGTCATCTCAGGATCGTTGAAGTTTTCCGTGACAATCGACAGGGGAAAGTGACGAGCGAAGTAGGCCGCCGCCATGTCATAGTTCCCAAAGTGAGCCGAAGCGATGAGAATACCCCGTCCAGGCGCTAAACCCTGCTCGACATACTCCCGCCAACCGCTCGCCCCCTCGGTAAGATCGCGCATATCACGTTCAAGCCGGTCAAAATCAAAGTGCGGGAAATATATGAAATCTGCGATAATGCGTCCGTAGTTCTTCCAGGAAGCCGCCGCAAGGCGCTTTGTATACGGGTCGCGCGCCGAACGCCCGCTGACGTGCGCCATATTTTGTTGCGTATGAACGCGCTTCTCTTTCCAGCCCAGGTAGATGGATGAGCCAATTAATTTGCCAATGCCGTGTCGCGCGCCCTGTGGTGTCCACTTGACCAGCCCGTACCCGGCGCGCGCCAACTGATATATGAGTGACACTGTGTCCTCCAACACTCGTTAGTATACCTTTATGGTACGTCTCAGGGTTGGTAAGTGTCAATGTTGAGCTACTCTCCATATGGTATCCAGATGTTCTTGACCTGCGTGGACTCGCGCAAGAACTCCTGGCCCTCGCCCTGCGCAGTATCCAACCAGTCGCGCATATGACCGTAACTGACCCATGCGCGCTTCATATTACCTGCTGAGGCCAGTTCGACGCGCTGGCAGCCCTCGAGCGGGCCAAAGTACCACATCGAGTCTACGTCGTCATGATCGGCCAGCACCTGGCTCAGCGCGTCGCGCTCGCCCGTTACGATATTTATCACGCCGGAAGGTAAGTCGGAGGTTTCCAGCACCTGATAGCAATCGGTCGCGCTCAAAGGAGCCTGTGGCGATGGAACGACTACCACCGTATTACCCATCGCAATGGCCGGAGCAACCAGCGAGATGAAACCGAGCAAAGGATGCTCGTCTGAGCAGGCCATACCGATCACACCGATGGCTTCGGGCAAGGCCAGCACCGCGCCGCGCATAGGCGGACGATGCACAACGCCCTCGTATTTGTCAGCCCAGGCCGCGTAACTGAACAGCCGCGATATGGCAGCCTGTACTTCTCTGGCCGCGTCAGCATGATTCACACCCGTCTGCTGGACGATGCGCTGCCCAAACTCATCCTCGCGCGCCGACAGGTTCTCAGCGATGTAATAGAGAATTTGCGCCCGTGTATGCGCCGCCCCGTTCGCCCAGCCAGCAGCAGCGTGAGCCGCCTCAACCGCGTTACGTACATCTTTGCGATTGCCCTCACCCACCTGCCCGATCACATGTCCCTGCCTGTCAAACACATCGCGGCTATAGCCAGAATCGGGCCGCACCTGCTTGCCCCCAATAAACATCTTGGGCGTGCGGTCAATCGCTGGCAATGCTGTATGGTTAGCATACACCCAACCATTATCGCCTTCATGCTCTTCCCCTGTTTCTTCATCTTGCGCGGCGACCATCGAGCCATCCGCGCCTTCTATAGAACCATGAGAGGCAGGAACGCCATTCACAGAGCTTCTGGCTATATGAAGTTCCTGAATCGCCTGTGCCTCCCAGGCCGGGCGCGCGTACTCGTACAGGCCCTCTTTGCCACCTTCGCGGCCAAAACCGCTCTCACGGTAGCCGCCAAAGCCGCTCGATGCATCGAACTGGTTGGTGCAGTTGATCCACACGCTGCCCGCTTTGATTTTGGGGGCAATGTCCAGCGCCAGGTTGATATTGTCGCTCCACACGCTGGCCGCCAGGCCATAGCGCGTATTATTCGCCAGCGCGACAGCTTCGGCGGGCGTCCTAAAGGTCATCGCCACCAGCACCGGGCCAAAGATTTCGACCTGCGCAATAGTGGTTGCTGGAGAAACGTTAGTAAAAAGCGTGGGCGGGAAGAAGTAGCCCTCAGTCGGACACGCCCATGATGGCTGCCACATCTCCGCGCCCTCCGCGACACCCTGATCTACCAGACGTTGGATTTCTTTGAGTTGCCCAGGCGAGACGATGGCTCCAATATCCACCGCCTTATCGAGCGAATCGCCAATGCGCAGATGTTCCATGCGCGCGCGCAGTTTGGCGATCAGGCGATCAGCGATATTCTCCTGCATGAGCAGGCGCGAACCGGCGCAGCATACCTGCCCCTGATTAAACCAGATGGCATCGACTACGCCCTCCACCACGCTGTCCAGGTCGGCATCATCGAAGACGACAAAAGGCGATTTGCCGCCCAGCTCGAGCGAGAGCTTTTTGCCGGAACCAGCCGTGGCGCGTCGAATGCTGCGCCCCACATCGGTTGAGCCAGTAAAGGCGATCTTGTTGACATCGGGATGGCGCACCAGGGCCTCGCCCACCTGCGAAGCTTCACCCGTCAGAATATTGACGACTCCGGGCGGCAGGCCGACTTCCTGCATAATCTCGGCGAACTTGAGCGCGGTTAGCGACGTGTAACGCGCCGGTTTCAAGACGACGGTGTTGCCCATCGCCAGCGCGGGAGCGATCTTCCAGGCCAGCATGAGCAGGGGAAAGTTCCAGGGGATGATCTGGCCGACCACGCCAACGGGCGCGAAGCCGGGCATCTCCTGCTCCATCAACTGCGCCCAACCCGCGTAATAGTAGAAATGACGCGCCACCAGTGGAATATCAATATCGCGCGTCTCGCGGATGGTCTTGCCATTATCCAACGCTTCCAGCACAGCCAGCAGGCGCGAATGCTTCTGAATGTGACGCGCAATGGCGTACATATAGCGCGCCCGCACATGTCCCGGCGTCTTGCCCCATTTTTCAAAGGCCACTCGCGCCGCTTTGACGGCCTTATCAACATCGGTGCTATTGGCGGCGGCGACATGGGCAAGCGGTTTGCTCGTGGCGGGATTGATGCTCTCGATATACTGTTTACTGGCAGGCTTGACCCACTTATTATTGATGAACAGTCCAAAGGGTTGATGCTCTGCAATCCAGGCCAGTCCCGGATTCGCGGCCTCTGGAGCCGGGCCATATTCCATCGTATCGAAGATTTCCATGATATTCATTGCACGCCTCCAGTTTAGACCATCGGATTATAGTGAGCCGCCGCGTAATGGCCGGTGACAAAGTACGAAAGTTGCCGTTCAATATCTGAAAGCACGCTACTGGCCCCGATGCGGAACAGCGTGTTATTGAGCCAGT
>DASTKD010000635.1:0-11267 GCA_035716135.1 Ktedonobacteraceae bacterium | reverse complement strand
GCTTAGCAGCAACATTCTTCTAGCGGTCGAGCTACCGCGAGAGAAATAAAAACCGACCTGTATTAGAGGTCAATCACGGAGGAACTATGCGTATTCTCGTCCTGGGAGGCGACGGCTACCTGGGCTGGCCGCAATCACTCTACCTTTCCAGCAAAGGCCATGACGTTACCATATTCGATAACCTGTCGCGGCGGCACTTTGATCTTGAACGCAGCTTCAACAGTCTGACACCCATCGAGGGCATACATGAACGGGTCGCGGCATGGCGCGAAGTCTCAGGCAGGCAGATAGAGGTATGCATTGGCGACACGCTGGACTATGAAGTGCTTACTGCTGTCTTTCAAGCGGTGCTACCCGAAGCGGTCGTACACTTCGCCGAACAGCGTTCCGCGCCCTATTCCATGATTGACCGCGAACACGCCGTCTATACGCAAACCAACAACGTCATTGGCACACTTAACGTCCTGTACGCCATCAAAGAGTTTGTGCCGGACTGTCATCTTGTCAAGCTGGGTACAATGGGCGAATATGGCACCCCCAATATCGACATCGAAGAGGGCTTTATCGAGATTCAGCATAAGGGCCGTTCAGATGTGCTGCCCTATCCCAAACAACCTGGCTCATGGTACCATTTAAGTAAAGTTCACGATAGTCATAACATCATGTTTTGTTGCAAAATCTGGGGTCTGCGCGCCACTGACCTCAACCAGGGCATCGTCTATGGTGTTGAGACGGAGCAGACCCGGCAAGATGCGCGTCTGGCAACCCGTTTCGACTATGATCAGGTCTACGGGACAGCGCTGAACCGCTTCTGCGTGCAGGCTGCCGCAGGCTATCCCCTGAGTGTGTATGGCGAAGGCCAGCAAACGCGCGGCTACATCAACTTGCGAGATACCATCAGGTGCATCGAGCTGGCGATCACCACGCCGCCCGCCGAAGGCGAATACCGCGTCTTCAACCAGTTCACCGAACAATTCTCGCTCATGCAACTGGCAGAGATGGTCATCGATCAAAGCAAACGTTTCGGGCTGGAGGCTCAGATTCGCTACCTTCCCAATCCTCGCGTTGAAGCAGAGCAGCACTATTATAATGCTTCACACACCCGACTCATCGAACTTGGCCTCGAGCCGCACCTGCTGAACGGCGCGGTACTCGAATCGCTCATCGACCTTGCTATCCAGCGCCGCTCGCATATCGACAAAAATCTGATTTTGCCTACCGTCAACTGGCGCGTAACGAAGAATGACATTGACAATCAGGGCAATAGCTAGTTCATCTCATTGAGAGAGTAAATGCTCAATAGCTGCGCAAATATCCTCATTTGCCTGGATATTGAAGGCTTTATAGGCCCGGATGCCGCTCACCTTTTCAGTTATCAACGCCGGGTTGCTTGCTATGCGAACCAGTAGTTCTGACAGCGCTGCTGGTTCCAGGCATACCCAACCCAGCTTATGCCGCTCAATGAATGGCAAAGTGGCGCTCTCCTGACCCGCGATACAGGAAGTGACGAGGAATGGCTTCTCCAGCGTGAAGGCTTCGGATATGAAGCTGGCTCCTGCTTTCCCGGCTATGACATCCGCCGCCGCCATGTAGGGAGCAATATTTTCAGTAAATGGGAGTATGTATACTCGTTTGGAGCCGGCAAAACGCGCGGCCAGGCTCTTATTGTTGCCGGCAGCCAGGATTATTTGTAGTGGAACATCCGAACTCAGCAGGCTTTCAATAGTCCGATCAACACTGGCAGACCCTTGCGCGCCTCCCTGGAGAAAGATGGTGAAAACGGCGGGATCGAAACCCAGAGCCGCCAGCGTTTCGCTTTTGCTGGCGAGCGAGGCTTCCGAAAATTGTCGCCGCACCGGCCTGCCGGTCAAATAAAGACGTTGTTTATCGATTCCCTCTGCCAGCGCCTGGGCGAAGATTTCGCGCGTGGGGGCAAGGTAGGCAGCGGCCCGTTTCTCGCTAAACCAGGTCAGGTGCACCTGTCCCAGGTCGGTAAGCTGAAAGACGAGCGGGACAGGCTCTGGCAGGCGTTCGATAGCGCGCGCGGTGGCATAGGCGATCATGGCATGGGCCGTGATGATAAGCCGGGGCTGGACGTGCTTTATAATCGCAAGCAATCGCCTGCGGCCAAAAAGCGTAAGCGCGCGTTGCAACCATAATGAGGCTATCGCATTGTCGGTGAAGGCGTATTGCCAGCTTAGAAATTTCAATGCATGGCGGCTCAGCAAGGCATACCATCCCTCCACAAGCTTCGACTGGGGATCAGCAATGATGACTTCATAGCGCGTTTCCAGCATCTCCTTGAGTGACTGCGCGAGATTCATATGCCCACCTCCGGTATGGGTGGTGAGAATCAGGATAACAGGCTTCATGTCTTCAAGTCCGCCTCTCATCAGGGATGAGCATGGAACCGGTATTTTGTTGCACTGTACCACTCTGCGATGGTTGAGGCGGCTCGATTACCTCTAATTCAACAATGCTGGCGCGCCGGGCAATTCTTCGCTGGCGTATCTTGCGTATTAGCACCGTGAAGAGGAACAGCACGACCAGCAGCGCGAGGACGAAGCTGGATATAGAGCCAAAAACAGCCGCGGCTTCTTCCCAGCTTCTGGCAAAGGCAAAGCCCAGGCCCAGCGAAATGATAACACTCAACGTCTGACCGCTGATATCCCATAACAAAAAGTTAGGGTAGGGGTAGAGTTCCAATCCCGCCACGATATTGACCGGGCCACCGAGTACCACAATGAGAAAGCGCGTGATAAAGATCGTCCAGCCGGCTCTGCGCCTGAAGTACGCGCGCCCTCGCTCCATAGCCTGCGGCGTAAAGAAACGAAAACGCTTTTGTTTCTCAAGCCAGCCGATGAGAGCCAGGCCAACGCGCCTACCAATAAAATAGCCCAGGTTGTCACCCAGCACGGCGGCACTCAAAGCAACGGGGAACAGGATGAAGATCTTGAAATCACCCAGCGCGGCAAAGGCTCCGGCGGCAAAGAGCAATAATGAACCCGAAATGGGGGCGCCAGTAGCGGCGCAGAATACGACCAGCCAGAGAACTGGATACCCATATTGCTGCAAAGCATCAACGAAAAATGCGCTCAATAATTAGATCTCCCTATCGTTGATGAATAAGATTTCGCGTCGCTATGGAGTATCAGCTTTGGCACATGCGGTAAAGCATGAGACATTTTACTGTTATACTGCGCCAGCTCCAGCATAGTTGGGATTGAAAGGGAGTGATGCGTTTTACGGTAATCCAGAATAGCCTGCTGCACGTTCTGGATGAGTTTGTTGACGGGCTGCTTTTTCTTACTTGCGAGTTGATTGAGTGTTGAATGAAGCAGCACATCAGGACTGCTGACGGACAGCGTGCGGGAGAGGTAGTCTTCGGGAACATGGTAGAGGTGAGCGACCACATGAATAGTCATCCAGGAGCGAATAGTGTTCACATCGCCCGTTTCGAGCGCGTTATTCTGCTGCTGGAAACTTCGCACCGCCCGGTATGTACCGATGGCAGTAGAACATACAATCCCCAGCATGAGGAGCAAGAGCAAGCAGAGCAAGCCCAATTTGATACGTTCACCCGGCGCATCCAACTCCCATTGACCCTTTCTTTAGCTCAACAAAAAGCCTCGAAAAGATATATCGAGAAGTTGCCCGATATGTGTAATCATATCATGGTAAGGCAAGCTGAACCCACTTTGTTTGCATACCCGGCAGGGCTAGTGAATAATGGCGATAGTGTCATGCAAGGCGACCGCAAGGGTCGCCTCTACTATGAACGTCTCGTCCTTAATTGCCGCGCCTTAGTAGAGGCGACCGCAGGGGTCGCCTTGCATGACACTGCTATGCAATATTACTTACCGCATGGTATGATACTTACATTGAGTTAGCACATTCAGCCGACAATAGATAGGAGAGTTAATTTGAAAATTGGCATTGGTTTTCCGGCAAACATTCCTGGAGTTCAGGGCAGGCTTCTGATTGAATGGGCAAAGAAGGCGGACGCGGGACCGTTCTCTAGTCTGGGTCTGATTGACCGCCTGGTGTACGACAACTACGATCCGCTGATTGCTTTCGCGGCAGCGGCAGGCGCAACACAACGCATCCGCTTGATGACTACCATTCTGCTAGCACCTCTATACAATACTGCTCTGCTTGCCAAACAGGTTGCCAGCCTGGATGCAATCTCGGGAGGGCGCTTCACGCTCGGCGTGGGTGTTGGCTGGCGCGAAGACGACTATCAGGCAACGGGGGTGTCTTTTCACAGGCGCGGAAAAATACTCGATGAACAACTGGCAACCATGCAGCATATCTGGTCGGGCGAACGCTTTAGCGACGCGGTAGGCCCCATTGGACCCGCCCCTGTGCAAGCTGGCGGCCCTGAATTGCTCATCGGAGGGAGTGCGCCAGCCGCCATTCAGCGCCTGGGGCAATGGGGCAATGGCTTCATTTCCGGCGGCGGAGGGCCACAGGGAGCAAACAATGGCTTTCGCGCAGCAGAAGAAGTTTGGAAAGCTGCCGGTAGAGCAGGCAAACCGCGCCTGGTCGGCTGCATGTATATCGCATTGGGGTCAGATGGTCTGACGCGCGGCGGCAACTACATTCGTCACTATTATGGAGCCTGGGGCGAGGGTTTAGCCAAAGCGCTGCCAACTACTATCGAGACCATTAAAGGGGCCATACAAGCCTATCAGGATATCGGAACCGATGAACTGATTTTCTGGCCGACCACCACCGACATCGAGCAAATTGACCAGATTGCAGATATGCTCGGTTAGCGGTAAGCTAAGATTCAAAAGGTACATGGCGTGATAATCTCAAAATGGAGCGACGCCCCTTTGTGGGCATTGTTTCCAACTAATCACGTTAAGAAGGAGGTAACATGAAAGAGGAGTTCAAAGTTGGAGATCATGTCGAATGGAACTCCGAAGCTGGCAGAGTAAGCGGCACCATCATCAAAAAGGTAACATCAGAAATTACTTTCAAAGGCTACAAAGTTCATGCTTCGGAAGATGAACCACAATACTTGATAAAAAGCGATAAGACGGATCATGAAGCAATGCATAAGGGTTCCGCGCTAAAGAAGGTAAAGAAGACGAGCTGAAGAAACGCTGTGATAAAATAATGCCATCACGTTCACGTAACAAGGAGAACTCATGGCAGACAAGAATATTTACCCTATCGGCACTTTGCCACCGCCCGGCGAAGTGCCACCGTACATGTATGCGCAGGTCATACGCCAGGACAGGCTCGGTGAGCCGCGTGATGCATTTCAGATAGAGGAAATGGAGGTGCCAGAGGTCGCGCCCGACCAGGTCCTGATAGCAGTGATGGCGGCTGGCATCAACTATAATAATGTCTGGGCCGCGCGCGGCGTACCCATCGATGTCATCTCGGCACGCCAGGCGGCGGGCGATACGCGCAACTTTCACATTGGCGGCAGCGACGCTTCTGGCATCGTTTATGCCACCGGCAGCGAAGTCACCAACGTCAAAGTTGGCGACGAGGTAGTGATCCATCCCGGCTGGTGGAATAAAAACGATCCCTGGGTGCTGGCTGGCAAAGACCCTATGATCGCCCCCTCCGCCAAAATCTGGGGATACGAGACCAATTATGGCTCTTTCGGCCAGTTCGCCATCGCCCAGGCCCACCAGTGTATGCCCAAAGCATCACGTCTCAGCTGGGAAGAAGCTGCCGCCAGCACGCTCGTCGGCACAACCGCCTATCGTATGCTCACAGGCTGGCAGGGCAATACCGTCCAGAAGAACGATGTCGTGCTGATCTGGGGCGGCTCCGGCGGTCTCGGCTCGATTGCCATCCAGATTGCGCTGAAAAACGACGCGCTACCCATCGCCGTCGTCTCGAGCGACGCGCGCGGCGAATATTGCAAACAACTGGGCGCGCCCGGCTACATCAACCGCAAAGAGTTCGATCACTGGGGCATCCCGCCGCACTGGACAGACGTTGAGGGCCAGAAAAAGTGGTCAAAGAGCGCGCGGGCATTCGGCAAGAAGATCTGGGACATCCTGGGCGAGCGTCGCAGCCCCGCCATCGTATTTGAGCATCCCGGCGAGGACACTATCCCCACCTCTATTTTCGTCTGCGAACAGGGGGGCATGGTCGTGATTTGCGCTGGCACCACCGGCTACTCCGCGATGGTCGATCTACGCTACCACTGGACGCGCCAGAAACGGCTGCAAGGCTCGCACGGTACCAACGATGAGCAAGCCTACGCCTACAACCAGCTCATAAGCGACGGTGTCATCGATCCCTGCCTCACCCACGTAGGCCGCTTTGAAGACATTCCCCAGGTTCACCAGGACATGGGCGAGGGAACGCATTCCGCAGGAAACACCGCTATTCTGGTGGGCGCGCCTGAGCGGGGTTTGGGCAAGAAATGATGTAGGGACGCGATGAATCGCGTCCGTCACCGCCGGCACTAACCTGTGTGGGCGGACGCGATCAATCGCACCCGCCCACGACCATTAGCATGTGAACGCGGACGCGATGAATCGCGTCCCTACATTATTTGGTCAATATCCCTTCCACTCTGTCATCCTGAGCGCAGCGAAGGATCTTCTACTGGACAGAGATCCTTCGCTGCGCTCAGGATGACAGCGCTATTCATCAATCAGATAAAGGTTGACAATACGCAGTTTGACTTTTCAACCCTCCACTGTTATGCTTAATACAGGAATAACAGATAAAACGGCTACTCAACCGGCGCGGCGGCAGTACAGAACTACATCGTGGTAGTTTGGATGTGTCACAATAGATGTTGTGCCAATCGTACAGGGTACGAGCGAGGCTTGCCTCCGCCCTGGTTACGATTGCAGAAAAAATACCACGGGAGTACTATAGAACGCATGAAGAAACGTGTTGAGCGGTTGCGTGGAATGCACGACCTCTTACCAGATACCTACCTGAACCAGCGTAAAGTGATAGAATGCCTGGGCGCATTTTTGGCGCGGGCGGGCTATGAGCGGGTAGACGCGCCATTGCTGGAAAATAGCGATCTCTTTTTAGCCAGTTTCGGGCAGGAACTCTGGCAAAATCTCTATACCTTTCGCCTGCACAATCGAGACTTATGTTTGCGGCCCGAATATACCGCCTCTATCTGCCGCCTTTATCTTGACCACTACCAGCATAGCCCTTTGCCGTTGCGCTTTCAGTATGCCGGGCCGGTCTTTCGCTATGAAACGCCGGGGCGCGGACGCTACCGCCAGCACACGCAGCTTGGCATTGAGCTACTGGGCGGCCACGCGGTCAATGCGGATTGCGAGATATTGCAACTGGCCTGCGACGCGCTTAACGAACTGCGTATCCCGCGCTATCGTTTAGAACTGGGACATGTGGGGGTTGCCAGTGGCTTCATCCAGCGTTTGCGCCTGGATGAACAGGCCGCCCGCCTCCTGCTCAGTCTGATGGAGCAGATTAGCCGTTCGCCAGAGGGCGAACAAGCGGCTCATGCGCGACTGGAAATGCTCTACCCTGCCGGGACAGTTGAAGCGCGAGGTAGCACTACAGAGCAAAAAGTGGATGAGCGCTTTCTCACATCGCTATTGAACGGCATGACCACCCTGAACGCTAACGATGAAAGCCGCCAGGAGATCATCGATCGTTTCCTATGGAAGATGGGGCGCGGCGAACAACGCCGCCAGATTTTGTACGCTCTCGACCTGTTGCGCGAGCTACACAGCGCCGCCGGTTCGCCCCCGCAAGCCTTCGCAGCGTTGCGAGACATCCTGGGTCGCTACCAGATCGACGTTGCGCCGCTCACAGAACTGGAGCAACTGGTCGCAGTGGTCGAGCAAAGTGGCGTTCCACGCGATCGTATCAGCCTGAACCTGGCGCTGGGGCGCGGCGTCAGCTATTATACCGGGCTGGTCTTTGAGATTCACGCGCAAGATGCTGAGGGGAATGATACACAGATTTGCGGCGGTGGGCGCTACGATTCTCTCATGCAGGCTGTCGGTGGAACGCGCGCGGTCAAAGCCTGCGGCTTCGCTTTCGGCGTCGAGCGCCTGTTGACTCTGATGCCACAAAAAGAGGAATCCCAGACATATAGAACACAGGCTATCGTCATTCCCATTAGCTCGCAAGATATGCCATACGCGCTACAAGTGGCGCGCGCCATTCGTATGAGTGGTGTGCGCAGCGAAGTTGATATTAGCGGGCATGGGTTGAGCGCGGGACTGAAACTGGCAGCGAAAAAGCATATCTCCTGCGCCTTGATCGTTGGTGAAAGCGAAGCGCGCGAGCAGCGCGTCACTCTGCGCAATATGGATAGTGGCGAGGAGCAGCATTACGATCAAGACGCAGCCATACGCTATCTGCTCGCACAGGAGGCCAGCCAATGAACGCACAGCATGAAATTCGCCTGGCGCTGCCCGGCAAAGGCACATTGGAAAGCGCTACGCTGGCTTTTCTGGCAGAATGCGGCTTAAAAGTCAAGCGCAGCAATCCGCGCCAGTATCTGGCATCCATGCAGAGTATGCCCGGCTTAGAAGTGGTTTTTCAACGCGCAGCCGACATTCCTGCGCTGGTACAGGATGGCGACGCCACGCTGGGCATTACCGGCTACGACATCCTGGCCGAACATAGAGGCTACGGCGATGATGAGCAGGGCGAAGAAGATGGCGACGATGAACTCATCATGCTGGAACGCAACCTGGGCTACGGGCAGTGTCGCCTGGTGGTTGCCGTGCCTGAAACGTGGGTCGATGTCAGCACGCCCGCCGATTTGTGGCACCTGGCCGGATATTATCGCTCGCGCAAAGGGCATATCCTGCGTATCGCTACCAAGTACCCGCGCCTGACCACGCACTTTCTGCGCCAGCACGGCATCACACACTACAAGCTCGTCTCGCCACACGGCGCGTTGGAGGCCGCGCCGCTCACCGACACCGCCGATTTGATTGTTGACCTTACCGAAACAGGCACGACATTACGCGAAAACCATCTCAAACTGCTGGATGATGGCATTGTGCTGCGCTCGCAGGCGTGCCTGATAGCCAATGCGCGGATGCTGCGCCAGCACGAAACAGCGCTAAGCATGGTATCAACCATGCTCGAATTGATCGAAGCGCGAATGCAGGCGCGCGGATGCTCGCTGCTTACAGCCCGGTTGCGCGGTGAGCCAGCCGCCATCCAGCTCGCATGTTCCCAACTCAACCAGCGCGTACAGGAGCTACAATCCGGCGCTGAATTTCATGTGATGAGCGGTGGCTCTTTGGAGGAACACCCGCTATCCACGCACACCATATCAGGGGTAATCAACGCTAGAGGCTCGGCGGCGGACCTATTATCCATCATCGCGCTGTTGCGCAACACAGGCGCGACCCACATCCATGTGACGCCGCTGACCTACCATTTCGCGGAAGAGTCTACCAGTGTGCGCGCCCTGCATGAACGATTAAAGAGGTAACATTGAGCAATCTACTAATCTTTGATCTCGACGGCGTGATTACCAGCGAAGAAGCCTACTGGGACGCCGCAGGACTGACCTTGCACGAACTGCTTTACAGCCCGCGCTACTGGGGATTACATTTTCAAGAGAATATGGGTGATGAGCCTCGTTATTATCGCCCGGCACAGACCCCTGGCGAGAGCCGCCGTATCAGCCGCGCCACGCTGCCTGAATCGCAAATCCTGGCACTCAAGGGACGCGCTATCAACTCCAACTGGGATACCTGCTACGCGGCGGTGTGCCTGCATTTGGTCTCACTTTTGAATGATGGGCAAAAAGGCAAAGGGCAGATCGAGCGGGAATATTCTCAACTTTTTCCTTTATTGCCCTGGGATATCGGTTGGCTGGCTCGTTTCCGGCAGCACATTACGGGACAGGCGGCGCAAAGATTGGATATAGCGCGAATTTTTGCCCTGTCGGCTTTTCATGACGCCGTCGGATTGGCATTGATTAACCGCTTCGATGCTTATGCCAGCGAAATGTTAGGCTGTCCTATCGAGGATGTATTTTCGCGCCATAGTCCATTCTGGGAGTTTTGTCGTAGTATCTTTCAGGAGTGGTACCTGGGCGATGAGTTGTACGAACAAACATATGGACACGCCCCGGCGCAATCTGGTAAGCCCGGCTGCATCCACTTTGAGCAGCCTTTGCTGCTTACCGAAAAGATAAGCGCGACGCTTGAGGCTTTACGGCAACAGCAATACAGCCTGGGTTTTGCCACCGGGCGCGTCTACCAGGAGGCAGCCTATCCATTGCGCATGTATGGCTTGTTCGATTACTTCGATGAGCAACATGTCTCGACCTATGATGCGGTGGAACGCGCCGAGGCGCACCTTCGCAAACAGGGCGACCAGACGCTATTGAGCAAACCTCATGCATTTCCATTTCTTTACGCCGTAGACCATGATTATGAAGAGGTTATCATACAGCGTCATACTATCCAACCGGCCGCACCATGTATTGTGATAGGGGATTCCACCAGCGACATCCTCGGCGGTCGTGCTACTGGCGCGTTGACCGTTGCCGTGCTGACGGGAACGCGCACAGCCGAAGCGCGTGATTTGCTGGCACAAAGTCAACCGGATTTCACGATAGATGACATAACGCGCCTGCCTGAGCTTCTTTTACATATGGATAGTCTTGTGACCATCCAGCACATGCAGTTTCAGGAACGCGAAAAGGCCGAACGGCTGCTGCGTCTGTGGTTCGCGCGTCATATGCGCCTGCAAACGCAACGAGTCAGCCTGACACCCAGGGCTGTCTCGCTGAATTCGTTCAATGGCATTTACCATAGCGACGGGCAGGATTTTTTCTTCAAGACGCATGTCGAGGAGCAGGGCATCCTCGAAGAATACTACCATGCCGAATTGTTGCAACAGGCCGGGTACAATATCGTTAAACCGTTGCGACTCGTGCATGAAAAAGAGCAGCAGATGGTGATCTATCCCGTCGTAAAGTGGCCGGTGATGTTCGACTTGATGCGCGATTGCGAGATGGACCAGAGCAGCGACATCGCGCTGGAAACGCTCGTTGCCGCCGAGCGCAGAGAATGCGAGCGTTTGCTTGCCATCTATCGCGCTACCCTCGCGCCAGCGACAGCGGATCAACACGCGCAAGCGCCCATCCACCAGTTATTCTGGCACCGCCTGGCGGGAAGCCGACTCACCAGTTTCTATAGCGGGAAAGCTGTGGCTTTGCCGGGTAATAGCAACAATCAGCGACAGTACATCGCATTCAATGATCTATTGCGCTATCATTGGATCATTCAGGGGATCGAGCAGCCCTGTTCCCTGGGTGA
>DASTKD010000634.1:0-35928 GCA_035716135.1 Ktedonobacteraceae bacterium | reverse complement strand
CAGCCAAGCGGCCCTAATGATCGAACGGCTTGTTTTGCGTCACCACGCACACATGTATCTTCGCAGCACACATTTTTGAGCGAGCCTTTGGCTCTCGGAAGCCTCGGGGTTCCTGACTGGTCTCGGCAAAATTGAGGTAATACTATTCTTCGGTTGGAGGACGCACTGCTGGTGTGTCCTTTTTGTTATTCAGCCGCCGGATGGCGAACTGGGAAAGGAGGGTTTATGCTTATAGATATTCATACCCATCTTTTTCCACCTGAAATACGACAGCAGCGCGAAAAGTATTGCGCGCGCGATGCCTGGTTCAACCACCTCTACCAGAATCCGCGCGCGGTGATGGCGAGCGCGGAAGACCTGGTGGCGGAAATGGATGCGTCGGGAGTAAATGCCTCGGTGAGCTTTTCTTTTGGCTGGACGGATACAGGACTGATCGCGGAAACCAATAACTACATCATCGACGCGATGCGGCGTTATCCAGGGCGCATTTATGGTATGGCCGTGCTGCTGCCGGCTACTGGTGACGCGGCAGTATACGAACTGGAACGATGCGCCCAGGCAGGCATGGTCGGGCTGGGCGAGTTGATGCCACATGGGCAGGGCTACCGGCTCAGCGATGTTGAGTTGCTCGCGCCTATCATGGCTGTCGCGCGACGCTATTCATTGCTCGTCATGTCACATTGCAGTGAACCAGTAGGCCATCTTTACCCCGGCAAAGGCAATGTATCCCTGCCAGACATCATCGCCTTTCTAACCGCCTTCCCCGATATTCGTTTTATTGCCGCGCACTGGGGCGGCGGCTTGCCCTTTTATACACTCATGCCGGAGATACAGCGCATCACAGGCAATGTATGGTATGATACCGCTGCTACCGTTTATCTCTACCAGCAGCGTATATTTCCGGCAGTAGCAAATCTGGTCGGGGCTGATCGCATCCTGTTTGCCAGCGATTATGGCCTGTTGCGCCAGGGGCGTATCATTGAGCATATCCAGCAATCCGGCCTGGATGAGCGATCTATTAACATGATTCTGGGCGAGAACGCGCAACGTCTATTGGGACTGTAACTATGCGAGTAATTTCACTGGGGAGTGGCAGCAGTGGCAATGCCCTGTTGATCGAAGCCGGGCCGCGAGGCCGCACAAAACTACTGATTGACGCTGGATTTAACGGTCGCGTTTTGGCGCAGCGCCTGCGCCAGGCCGGAGTTACGCCCGCCCAACTAACAGGTATCCTGGTCACGCACGAACATATCGATCACGTCCTCGGCCTCCCTTATATGATGAAATATTACCGCCTGCCCGTCATTACTAACCCGCTCACAATTAGCGCCCTCCAACGCATCTTCGCCGGAGAAACCGCGCGCTCCGATTCTGGCACGCTCGTTCCCCTGGAAATGGAAACAGACGCGCTTAATGGCACACAGGCGGCGCAACTTTTCCGCGCCTTGCCGTCAGAGACAAGCGTCCTCTCAGGCGATATTGAGGTTATTTCGTTTCCCGTCTCGCACGATGCCGCTGCGCCCTGTGGTTTTTTGTTGAGCGCGGGTGGCTGCCGGGTCTGTGTTGTAATTGATACCGGCGAAGTCACCGCTACCATGCTCGCCATGATGCAACATGCCGATTTACTGATCCTCGAATCGAATCACGACCGCGAGCGATTGCTACGTGGCCCCTATCCCTATCCGCTTAAACAGCGTATACTTAGCGCGACCGGCCATCTCTCGAATGATCAGGCCGCGGAGGCTTTCTTGCGCACCTGGCGCGGCGACGCGGTGCGCTGGGTCTGGCTCTCTCACCTGAGTCGCACCAACAATACGCCGCGCCTGGCGCTGAATACCATGCGCGCCCGTATGAGCGAGGCCGGAGCCAATCTAGCGCAGGCACATATTACCGCGCTGCCTCCACATCTGGGCGGCGTATGGGACTCCACCCAACTATGGCAAAATACGTCGCTATGGGAAATACAGGGCTAAACTGGCATCAGCATCGCTTTATTAGTTACGATATGAAATGAAGGAACAGCAGAGATACCTTGAAGAATGGAAGTAGTAAACAGATGTCTCGTAGCCGAAAAATTTTGCTTTACCTGGTGGTGCCGCCAGTGCTATTTATTGTAGCCATCGCGGTCGTCATATTTATCTACCTGCAATTCCATAAAGCGCCTGAGATGGATTTGACATCTAAAGGCTTCTCATTAAGCACGGTGGAGATCAACGAGGGGGAAACAGTCCACTTTGTGAATCAGTCGAACGTGACGCAGGTGCTATGCCTGGGCGAAGACAGGGTGTGCGATACTCATGCCGTCGCGCCAAAAGCTCTGAAGATGCCGGGTATTCAGCTTAAACCCGGCGGTACTCTCAATGTGGTCTTCGAGCAATTTGGCACATACAACATAACCAGCACAAACGTCACAGGCGTCAATTTGACGATTACGGTCGATCCCGCAGCTTAGAGTGTAGGGGCGGCTGCCGGGCTATCCTGTCCCAGGGCGAGACGGGCGCGGGCAGCGTCGTGGACGGCTTTGAGCGACTCGAAGAAGCCCAGCGCCTGCTCAAAAAAGAGATGCGCGAGGGCGAGATCGTCAGTGTGTGCCGGTTCGTTAGTAGCATGAACCGCGCCGGCGTGGCGCTTGTAGAACATGCCCAGGCAGTAGAGCGTTTGTCCGCGTTCCCAGGGCAGGTCCAGTCGCTCAAAGATGGTCAGTGCCTGTCTCAGATCGCGTTCGGCTTCCTCCCATTGCTGCTGTTCCAGATACATACGCCCGCGCGCCCGCAGCGCAACGGCATGGTACTTGCGTGTTCCTGATTGTTCCGTCAGCGTCACGGCTCGCTCGCATAGCGTCATTTGCGTGGCCGCGCTTTCGCCTGTAATCACCACCAGTTCCGCCAGCAACGCCAGTACGTTAGGTTTGGGGAAAGGCTCAGAGTTCTGTATGGCTTCCATGAAATCAGCAGCGGCATGTTCCCATTCCTCGCGCGCCAGGTAGATGCTGCGTGTGAGTTCCGGCTTGAAGTCGCGCTGCTCCGCGAGGCGTTTGTATTGCCGCATCAACGAATCGCTCTCCTCTTTGTTCCCCGTGCGATAGGCAATATCAGCCAGCGTCTCCAGCGCATCGAGCAACCACCCATCATCCAACTGGTACTGCTCGGTCATTTGCATGATTTGATAGGCGACTTCGCGCACCTCGTCCCAGCGGTTCCATTCGTACCAGACGTACATACGGCGCAGCATACTGTAGATCAGCATCGAAGGGCTTTCCATCATCTGCGCAATGCGCCAGGCGTGTCCCAGCCACTTGACCGCATCAGGGTAATCGGAGATGCAGCGATGGGCATCTCCCAGGGTGATATACAGATCGTGCAACTCCTCGCGCCCCTCGATGCATGATGCCAGTTGCTGGCGGCGATGCTGCGCTTCGTGTACGTCGTTATATCTATGTTGATGCCCATAGATAAATGCCAGGGCATCCAGCGCAATCCACAGCGCATCTGTGTCGTCGACTTCCTCAGCAATGCGCAGCGCCTCGTGAATGCTCTCCAGCGCATGTTCGGCTATCTCCGACCTCTGTTCCGGGCTGGCAACGTGCAATTGTCGTGTATACCACATCGCTTGATAGGTCAGGAAAGCAGCGTGATTCCCGCTCGGCGGCTGCCCTTCCAACAGTTTCAAGCCTGCCTCAATATAAGTATGGACTTCCTCTATACCGGGGTAACGCTTGAACCAGCCCAGCCAGCGCGTTGCCAGCTCTGCCATACGCTTATAGAGACACAGGAGATCAGGGGCATGGCCGGGGTTGTTCGTCATTTCCCTTGCTAATGCCTTTAGCGAAGGCGTTCTGCCCGCGTGGTCATGATTGGTGTAATACGCAAGTAAGTCTTCTTTACTCACGTCGGGTCCCGCCAGCATCAAATCGAGCGCGTGCGTATATTCGTGCCAGGCTTCGTCGGCGTTAGCGCGCTGCGCATAGGCATCGCCCAGCTTTTGATGCATCCCGGCGATGGTGGTGGGTTCCGCGTCGTTCTCGATCAGCAAATCCAGCGCTTCAGTGTATGCCTGAATTGCGCGAATCGTATAGTAGCTGCGATATGCCTGGTCCCCGGCCATTGTTACGTACTTGATGGTGCGGCGTATCAACTCTGAGCGTGTAAGTGGGACGGGGTAGATGGCGGAATCTTCGTTCTCGCCATGCCCGTTATCGTTGATGTTACGCGCCAGCAGGCTGGCAGACCACGTAGCGAGCGCCTGTTTGTAATGATAGGCCAGCAGTTCCGCGAACTGTTCGCTGTTCTCACCGCCCTGTTTCTCTATCCAGGCGGCCAGTTGCGCGTGTTTCTGCGAGCGCCGCGCGCGCGGGATATTGTTATAGACCACATCGCGCACCAGAATGTGCTTAAAGCTGAAGGCGCGGTCATGTGGAACGGGGGAGCGCAATGACTTTTCCGCTTCGACAATGAAATCATGTTGTATTAACGACTCGAGGGTTTTGAGAATCGTGTTGCTATCCAGGTCTGCCGCCAACTCAAGCAGCCCTTCTAGCCAGAAAGTGCGCCCGATGATGGCGGCATCCTGTAGCACCGCTTTCTCTACCCTGCTCAGCAGATCAACGCGGGCTGCTAATACGCCCTGCACCGTATCGGGCAAACGTGGTATGGGCAAGACGTAGTGCTGGTCAATAAGCGTATCATCCGGCGGGGTGGCCGGGCTGGCTAATTCACTTAAAGCGGCTTCGCTTTGTCCGCTCACGCGCCAGTCGCCGTCTTGCTTGACCAGCACGCCCTGATCGATGAGCATACGCACAATCTCTTCTACAAAGAACGGGTTGCCCTCGGCGCGTCTCTGGATGCTGTGATAGAACGGTTCGGGAAGCTCAGGACTCTCCAGCAAACCGGTAATCAAATCACCCGTTTCTTCGCTCGTCAACGCCTCAAGGACAATGGTGGTGAAATTGCGCCGCCCGCCACCCCAATCGCGCCTGCGCTCAAAGAAGTCGGGGCGCGCCGGACAGAGGAACAGAATAGGCCCATGCGTAATGCGGTCAGTTAAATATTCCAGCAGGTCGAGCAAAGCTTCGTCAGCCCATTGCAGATCGTCAATCACCAGAATGAGCGGCCCCTGTCCGGCGAGAGCCTCAAGGAAGATGCGCCAGGCGCGCATCAATGCCACCTGCGGGCCACCTTGCTCCGTGCTCTTGCTGTGCGCGCTGCGTTGTATATCGGGCCGGTCGCCGGGTATCTGCGGGAGATTTCTATTGCTAAGCCCGCTGCCGGTGCTGCGAATCAAGGCGTCGGCAACCTGCGCGGGGTCTTCGCTGCTTTTGGCGGCGGTGAGGGTATCGTAAACGACCTCGACCAGACGATTTTCAAGCACATCGCGCCCTTCGCCTTCTTGCGCCCTTAGCAGGGAGCGTAAGATTTCGACAAGCGGCCAGTAGGTAATACCCTCGCCATAGGGCGGGCAGCGTCCTGCAAGGACGCGCGGCGCGGCCAGGCGCTGGATGTTTGACGCGCTTTTGGCGGCTTCCTCTTCGCGCTGGATAAACTCGCGCACCAGGCGCGACTTACCAACGCCCGGTACGCCCAGCAGCGTAATCAGGTGGGGGCGTTGCTCTGCCTGCACGCGCGCATAGGTGGCGTGCATCAGGGTAAGTTCCAGCGTGCGCCCCACCAGTGGCGATTCCAGCCCTTCAATACCGCGTGGGTGCTGGGCATACGGGCCAGAGGTATCGCGGCTACCTTGTACTGCCCATGCCGCTACCAACTCTTGTTTGCCTCTCAGGTTCAATGGCGCGATGGGGCGAAACTCGAACACTTCGCGCGTGATTAAATACGTGCGTTCTCCCACCAGAATAGTATCGGGGCTGGCTGCCTGTTGCAGGCGAGCCGCCACATTAACCGCGTCTCCGGTGATGAGAAAATCCTGGCGCGCGGATTGCTCGCTGGGTGCCGCGACCTCGCCCGTGTTAATGCCGATACGCATTTGCAGGCGAGCCGCGCCCGGCTCGCGTTCCAGGCGTCGCGTATTGAACAGATTCAAGGCTGCTTGCATGTCGAGCGCGGCGCGAATGGCGCGGTCGGGGTCATCTTCGTGCGCGGCTGGCAGGCCAAACACGGCCATGACCGCATCTCCAATATATTTCTCAACTGTGCCACCATGCCGCCGTATCTGCTCCGTCATCAGATTGAAATAGCCGGACAGGATGGCGCGCATATCTTCCGGGTCCAGGCGATCCGCCAGCGGCGTTGAACCTGTGATGTCGGCAAACATGATGGTGACGACGCGCCGTTCCTGTGGCGTCTCGTCCGCGCCGGACCGTTGCCGTCCATTTGTCGCACGCTCGCTTCTATTGCCCTCAAATGTCGTTCCTGCGCGTTTATACTCATTACCAGCGGGAATAACTTGGTTCCCGCCCGCATTTGTAGATGTCTCCGTATCTGGCAAGGCATCGGTTGCGCCGCCATCCTCGCCGCTGTAGGGACGCGATTTATCGCGTCCGTTGCCGTTTCCGCTATTCCCGATGGGAGCGGTGGTATCGCGTCCAAGCGGTGTGCCGCATTCGATGCAAAATTTTGCGAAAGGCAGGTTGACGGTGCCGCAATTCGGGCAGACAACGAGGCGATTACCGCACTCGAGGCAGAATTTGGCATTGGGTGGGTTGATGGTCTGACAGTTGGGACAACGCATGATTTTCCAGTCTTCCGCTTCGTCTATGCGCGTTTGTAACCTTACTATTGTACAACATTCTGTCATGTGCGCTTGAAGCGCGGCATGACGTAATGCTTTATGTTGGGATGGGCTGCCGGGGCGTCGCTACTGAGTATGGATGTACAAATGGTGTCTATGCTTGACGATAGTAACGAATTTGCGTACTATAAGCAAAGCTAGGAAGGGAGTTTCACCATGCAAGCAGATTTTCAAGTGGAGAGTCGCAGTTATGACCATATGTATCGTGGTTCGTGGCGTGGATATAGATTAGATGCCGCTACGCAATTGAGCGATGACGAGGTGGCGATGGTTGCTGCTGATTGTGTGCGCCTCTGGCTGCCCGCCGGCACGCCCATGCACTGGGCCACGCGGACGCGCCCATTGCGCTATAATTGCCTGCAACTCTACTGGCCTGAACGCTGGTATAGCTTGAGCGCGTTTTATGATGATCGCGCGTTGATCCACACCTATGCTTCTATCATTCAGCCCGCTCTGTTTGAGGAGGGGCGACTGGTATATGTCGATCTCGACCTGAGTATGCTGATTAAGCCGGATTTGGGCTATGAAGTGCTGACGCAGGCCGAGTTTGACCAGTTCGCGGAAACGCTGGGCTACAGCGAAGAGACGCGCATAGGAGCATTGCTGGCATTGGAGACGCTGACGCGAGCGGCGCGCCTGGCGATGGGACTGTTTGCCACCATTCCGCATACGCTGCGCCAGGCCGATTTTCGTCTGACCGATTGTTACAAATAGTTTTCACTTTAGATCAAAGTATGTTATTATACTTATAACTCTATAATACGGTAGGCGAAGGTGAGTGTGTGATGAGCAACTTTGCGCAAATTCTCCGGGATCAACTTACAGGAGAGACGGGTGGGGTAGTTAGACTCCTGCTGCGGAGCGGGCAAGAACTGCCGGGGGTTATTGTGGCCGTTGGCGAGGATTTTGTCGTTCTCAAGCGAAAAGGCAGCCGCGCCACCACCATTGTCCTTGATGCGATCGTGGCCTTTGATTTCCCCGACGGAACTGTGGCGACGGAGGACGGCGAGGTGCCTGCGCTCTCTCTTCCTGTACTGAACGCCGCACCGGTGGTTTCCATCGCTCAAGCCGCGCCGCAACTGGGGAAAGAGGTCTTCAAACGGCTGGAAGAATTAATCGCGCAATTTGAGCGCAAAATGCGGCAGGCGAAGGTTGATGTGGTCGCGCCCGATGCGCGTACCCCCTCCGAAGAATTGCGGGCGCTGGGGGAAAGGGAAGCGGTTCCTGTATGGGTGAGTATTAAGAATAGGTTTGACAATGCCGCCAGGGTGAACGAACTCAACCCGCGCTATAACAGAATTCAGGGAATTATTGGCAGCCTCAAAGACTTGATCGAGCAAGTACCGAACGCCCCCTCTTTGATACGCCATCTGGCCTACTTCCACTATCTGGCCGCTAATAGAGTCGCCGCGCTTGAGAGCGCGGAGGACGCGGCTTTCATCTCACAAAGCACGCGCGACTGGCTGATGGTGGCGGCTTTCGCGGTAATGAACAAGAATGAGGCGCTGGCGTGCCAGGCGCTGGAGCAGGTTTTCCAGCGTCACGCGCTCACCGAAAATGGGGATGTATGGTATGTCTACGTGGGATTGTTGCGCGTCTCCAACAACTACGCCTTGTTACGCGAAGTTTATGAAGCGCGGCGCAAAGCGGACGCGCCGACATTCTCCGAAGCAGAAGAGCAACTGCTGCTCGATACCGGCCTCTATCTGTTGCATGAGCGTGGCAGGGACGAGGTGGCGCTGGACTTGTTGCGCCAGGCGATGAGCAATACATCCGCCAAAATCCTGATAGCGGAAGCTATCAACTGGCTGGCGGGACAGGTCAGCCCGGAATACCAGCAGATGGCGCTAAAAATGAAAGCGGCCCAGGAGGCGACCCTGAAGGAATTGCGAGCAGAGCAAGCCCCAACCTCCAGCGTCTCCTTGAATGGCGGTAGCGAGAGCAAAAGGACGGTTCCCTTATCCTCAACCGTATCTCCAGTCTTGCCTGCTCCTCAAACCGTGCCGCTTTCTCTAGCCCCGTCACCTCCACAGCAGCTTATCGGACACATTTATACGTACAAGTTTGACCGCAGCTTTGGGTTTCTTTTCGGCGCGAACGGCGCGAGCTACTTTTTCCATCGCAGCGCCATCATCGACGAAGACCTGCTCGAACAGCTTGAGGAGTTGACCGAACCCAATTTGCGGCCAACGGAACAAATTCCCGTCACGTTTGAGATTGCTCAGGGGCCGAAAGGCTCGCTGGCGGTCAGCCTTTCCCTGTACCGTAAAGTGCATGACATCTTCGATATGGCTCTCGACTATGCCAACGCCGGCGAATATGCCAAAGCCGTAACGCAGCTCAGGACGGTGCTGGCGCGCGATCCCGACCATGCGGGCGCGCGCGGGTTCCTCGATAAATGGACCGAGTTCGCGCAAACTGCGCGAACCGTCGTGGCTCCCACCGGTTCCAATCCTTTCGCGCAGGGCAAACGCGCGCTGCTGATCGAAAAAGATAGCGAGAAGGCGGCGCGGCTCTTGCGCCAGGCTATCGATGAACATGACTCGGTGGAGAATGCTATCAAGGAACTGGCCCTGCTGCTGGGGCGCACCGAACGCGGCGAAGAGGCCATTACATTACTCGAGCAAAATCGGCGGCGCATGAGCAATCAACAATCGGTGGATAACCTGCTCATCGACGTGTACCAGCGCTCAGGCCAGTACAATGAAGCTCTGCAACTGCTCGAGAAAAGTATTGAGCGCGCCACCACGCGCGAACGCAAAGCACACATTTACTGGCAGATGGCGAACTGCTATCTCCAGCAGGAAGATTATGCGCAGGCGGAACGCTATTTCCGCCTGGTGATGGAACTGGGCTTAGATCGCAGAGCGGCCAGAAAAAACGTCGCGCTCTGCCTGATAAAGCAACAGAAGTATGACGAGGCGGAACAGCTCCTCAATGAAATTCTGGATGTGGCTTCCGACGCGCAGGCGGTGGAGCTGCTCAAAGAGGTGTCGAAGGTCAAAGCGACCGGGCAATCCGAGCGCCTGGACGAGATTATGACCGTAACCCGCCTGACCAGCTTTTCCAGCGAGATCAGCGGCTTTACGCAGTTTTTTCTGGGGCGCTGCAAGTTTCAGGGGGTGCGCCCGGAGCGTGCGCAGCAAAAGAAGTTTGATCGCTCCGATGTGCGCAAGCTGGAAGACCTGGCGACACAACTGGGAACGCGCAACCCGCGCGAACGCTCGGAGTACTACCTGTCCGCCGCGAAGATTATTAACGAGGTCGAGGATTGGGACGATCCGCGCCAGATGTACAAGTATCTCTGTCGCAGCTTTGCCTCGCGTGGCGATGCGACCGTGATGGAAAACAAGCCGCTGGATGCCGCGCGCGAGTGGTATTGCGAGGCATTGACCGTCTACGACGGCGAACGCAGCCGCAACCGGGACGAGCGCGATCCCGGCTTTCGCGGCGATGAGCAGGACGCCGTCAATGCGCTGGTGCGCTACCTGTCCTCGACGCTGGGAACTGTTCCCATTACGCCGCATATACCCGCCTTTGATGACATTCTCGAAGAGGCGTTCCGGCTGCTCGGCGAACAAGATCGCCTGTTTGACCAGATCACCTACCTGTTGATACGCAGCCGCTACGCCGCGCAGCGCGTCCTCAATCGCCTGTACAACAGGCCGCCGCTGCGGGCGCGCGCCTTGCAATACCTGAAGAATAACGAAATCGGGCAGCACAGCGCCGCGAACCAGCAAGAAGATTTCATGCAACTGTGGAACGAACTGCGCCGCAAGCGTTTCGAGGAGGCGCGCGCCATTTCTACCGAACTTGGCCTGGTCGCCGAGGCAGATTTGACCGTCGCCTCGCTCGAAAACTCCATCCGCACATTGGAACGGGTGAAAAATATTGGGGAGCATTTGCTTTTTGATATTGACCAGCAGCGTATCCGGCAATTGCAAAAAATACTGGAAACGCTGGTAGACCTCGGCAAAGAAAATGTTTTCGAGGAGCAGGAGCGTTTCTGCACCCTGACCGGCTCGTATTGCGCCGATTTGCTGCGCGAAATCGAGGATAGCCCAACGCGGCTTTCCGTTGAGGAGATGTACCCCATCGTTGAAATGCTCCAGAAGAAGACGGCTGAGCGCCTGGAGGGAATTTATGCAAGCTCGGTTCCCCAGGTGACGCTGCGGCTGCCGGAGGATATGGAGGAGCGCTACACGCCCGAACCGGGCAAAATCGAAGTGCAAATCGTGATTGCGAACCGCATGGGATGCAGCCCGGCGGAGTCGCTGGAACTGGTCGTGCAGCAGGATGAAATATCTTTCAGCGTGGGCGGTGAAGAGATCAAGCTGAACGGCTCGCTGCGTGGCGGCGATCAGAAAATCCTGCTCGTCCCGCTGCGTGTAACCGAGCAGGCGCGTCAGGCGCAGGCGTTCTCGTTGCCCGTGTATGCCCAGTATCGCACGCGCTCAGGCGAGACGCAGCGCACGCCGATTGAGAACTTTTCCATCCGGCTCTACTCTGAACAGCAATTTGAGCGCATCGAAAATCCCTATGCCACCTATGCCAAAGGCGGCACCGTTGAAAACCGCGATATGTTCTATGGCCGCGACGAACTGATTACCAACATCGCCAACTCCATCCGCTCGGCGCGTTCCGAAAGCAAGGCGGTCATCATTTACGGGCAGAAACGCGCCGGAAAATCGTCGATCCTGCACCATTTACGAGAGGCGCTGGCGAGCGACCCCGATTTGCTGATCCTGGATGTCGATAATATCGGCTCGTTGCTGGATGTAAGATCAGCGCCGTTCTTGCATCAAATCTTGTGGCGCATCCTGCGCAATTTGCAGTGGGCCATCGAAGACGAGGTAGACGAGCGCGGGCGCAGCACCTTAGAAGTGCCATTTCCCGACGACACGAAGTTCTACGGGCATCCAAGCCCGCTGACGCTCTTTTATGATACCTTTGAAGTGTTCAAGCGCGCGGCCAACCGGGCGGAAGACTGGCGTAATGTGCGGCTGGTGGTGCTGATCGATGAGTTTTCCTACATTTACAACTACATTATGAGCGGGCGCATCCCGGAAGAGTTTATGCAAATCTGGAAGGCATTCTTGCAAAGGAACCTCTTTAACGCTGTGATGGTTGGACAGGATGTGATGCCCCGCTTCAGGCAGCGCTACGCCAATGAGTTCGGCACCTCGCAGGACGTGCGTGTCACCTACCTCAAATACCAGGATGCCGTGAAGCTGATCGATGATCCCCTGCGCATGGGCGGCAAGTTTGGGGAAAGTCGCTTCCGCGAAAAAGCCATTGATCGCATCTATGATTTGAGCGCGGGCAGCCCGTTCTACACGCAAATCATCTGTGATCGCCTCGTCGATTACATGAATATACAACACGCGCGGCTGGTGACAGAGGCAGATGTGGAGCAGGTGAAAAACGAACTGGTGCGCGGCACAAATCGCCTGGGCTGGGACGACTTTGACAACCTGTTGAGTTCGGGTGATACCTCGGATGAGGCTATTCAGGTGGAAGACGCGAAAAAGGTTTTGACAGCCATCGCTATCAATACGCGACTGGGGGTATGCGACCGCGAAAGCGTTGTGAGTACTGCTGGCAATACGAAGGCTTCCATCGATGATATTCTGGATGATCTGGTCAAAAGGGATGTGATTGAGCTGCAACAACGGCGCAACTACCGTATTCAGGTCGAGCTATTCAAAGAATGGCTGCTGGCGCAGATGTAGGATGGCCGCATGTCCCTTTCAACTTCCCCTTTCGACGGATTTGATGCGCCATGCGCCGTTTCGCCTTTCATCGAGCGCGGACATGCGCTGCGGGTCATAGAGCAGCGCGTACTCGCGGTGCAGGAGCCGGGCAACCTCTCTATTATTGGCCTGCCCCGTGTTGGCAAAACCAGCCTTGTTTATCACGCTCTGTTTAAGCGAGATTCTCTGCCAGATACGCGCCAGATACTGCCCATCTGGCTCAACCTTGCCGGTTATGAGCAGCCGGAGCTATTCTTCCGCGCGCTGGCTCAGCAGTGTATCGAGCAAGCCAGCAACCTGGGCTGGTCCACAAGTGCTACGCAGCGCGCCGCGCAGGCAGCTTTGCAGGAGGGTATTTCGTGGAGCGAAGGTTACGCACGGTTGCAGCGTTACTTGCAAAAGTTGCATCAGGCGCGGCCTGGCATCCGTATCGTATGCGTCCTGGATGACTTCGACGCGGCGGCTGAACTCTTCATAGCCGATCCCACCTATTTTAGCAGCATACGCGGCCTCTACGAGAATCCCTCGTGGCGCGTAACCTTTATCACCATTTCTCAGCTTCCATTGCGCGAAATCGAACTGCTTGCGCGGGGCATACCAACCCTGCATGTCCCTTTTCAAGAATACTATCTGACCCTGTTCGACGATACTGAGATGCAGGAATGTTATGCACATCTGGCAGCTACCGGCCTGACTATCAATGATGCGCTAACCGGACGTATAGAGTGGTACGCGGGCAAACATCCCTACCTGCTGGCGCGACTCGGCTCGCAGCTTATAGCAATGGGGCGTGCAAACCAGCAGGCCAGCGTCGATGATGCTTTCAAGCATGTCGAAGCCGATTTCCGTGCTTACTATACATTACTTATGGATACGCCAGGCCCTGCAAATACCTGTAGGGACGCATTGGCGGACGCGATTTATCGCGTCCCCACAGAACAACCATCGGACATCGAAATGTTGATGAAGTATGGTCTTATCCAGCGAACGCCAGAAGGGTACGAGGTTTTTTCGCGGCACTTTGCGGTATATTTACGCGAAACGATGCCGGTAGCGGATGTTCAGCAGGCGGATGAAGAGGGCGAGGAGTTTGATGAAGAGTGGGCGGGCGATGCATGGCAGATTGAACTTGAACAGGATGAAAAGCATCAGGATGCCTCGCCTCTGGCGGAGGATACGAGCGGGGCGCACCTCTGGTCGATGTGGCGCGAGACGGAGCGCACCGTGCGCGTCGCGCTAGCCGCGACTTTGCAAGCGAAGTATGGCGAAGACTGGTTCGAGCGTCTTAAACAACTTCATCCAGCCTTGAAGATGAAAGGGACAACGACGCTATTTGATCGCTGCCGGATTACGTTGGAGCGCGAAATAAAAAACTGGGGCGCGCGCGAGTATGGCAGCATGTTGGAATATAGCAGCCCGCAAGACCTGTTCGCGCTGCTGCTGGCGGAGTGGGAGACCCTCCAACCCATCTTTGGTGAAGACCCGTTGTACTGGAAACGCTGCTCGCGCCAGTTGGTGGAGGTGCGCGTCCTGCTGGCGCACAACCGCGATAGATCGCTGCATGATTTTGAGCGCAGGCGAGCCAGCGCGTATTACGCGAAAATACTGGCCTTGCTGCATCCCTGGCGTGCCGTGGAGCATGAGCAGGAGAATCAGCCGGTTGATCTGTGGTCGTTATGGTTGGAAACAGAGAGTACGCTGCGCGCGGTAGTGGCGCTCGCGCTCGAAAAACGCTACGGTGAGCAGTGGTTCGAGCGCATTGAAGCGGCCTATGGGCAAGACGCGGTAGACCAGCGCATCAAAGAATACTGCCAGCGTTGGCGAGTCTTTCGGGAGCGCGAAATATCTCATTTTGGTGTGCGGCGCTTTCAGGGCTATCTCGATTTTGCCTATCCACAGGAAATGTTTGCTATAATCTTTTCAGTGGAATGGAATACGTTCCAGCCTATTTTCCGCGCAGACCAGGCGTATCTATTGCAGCTCGCCTACTTTTTCGCCAAAATGCGCAATCCACTGGCGCATCACCGCGCGGAAGCCATACGCGGCGAAAATCGCCAGACGGCCGAGGACTGTTGCCGGGAACTGCTGGCAATGCTGCGCAACGCGCTGGACATCGCGCAAGAAGGAGAAAGCCATGCCTGATCGCATAGACCACGTTGCTATTATTGTGCGCGATATTGAGCAGGCGCTGCTCTTTTACCGTGATACGCTGGGTATCACCCCCGGCGAGATCAAAGAGGTGCCGACCGAGCAGGTGCGGATCGCCTTTTTACCGATGGGTGGCCCCGGTGGCAGCGAGATCGAACTGATCCAGCCCCTTACACCCGACTCCAGCCTGGCAAAGTTCCTGGAGAAACGCGGCGAAGGTCTGCACCATATCTGCCTGGAGGTGCCGGATATTGACGCCGCGCTGGCCGAAATGCGGGCGAAAGGCGCGGCGGTTCTCGATCAACAGCCGCGCATCGCCGCCGAAGGACGCGCGATTTTTATTCATCCTAAAGCCGCCAATGGCGTGTTGTTAGAACTGGTCGAGCGCGCAAAATAAAAGAAAACTCGCATCTTTTTCTCCTCCTGTGACGTGTAATGTCAGGAGCTATTACGCATAGCACAGCGCTCCTTGCACGTTGAAGACGAGTTTATACAACAGGCAACCATTTCAGTTCAGGAGGAACACATATGACCACCCAATCTACTACGAAGACCTCTGCCAGCAGCAGGCCCAAAACTTTCCCTGCTCCCCGGCAGCTAGCAACGCAGACGGACTTGAAGCCGCAGGAGGCGCAGCGCATCACAGAGGCGCTCAACCCGCTTATCGCTGACGCTTTCGCGCTCTACGTCAAGACCAAGAACTTCCACTGGCACCTGTCCGGTTCGCACTTCCGCGATTACCACCTGCTATTTGACGAACACGCCGACCAGATATTCGCCTCAATCGATATTCTGGCCGAGCGCGTGCGCCGTGTGGGCGGCACAACTATCCGCAGCATCAGCCATGTAAGCCAGTTGCAGACTATCCACGATGATAACGAGGATTTCGTGTCCCCCGGTGATATGGTGAGGCGGCTCATGGAGGATAACGCTCACATTTGCGTAGCCCAGCGAGCCGCGCACGAGGTATGCGAGCAGTGCCGCGATGTGGCAACTGCCAGCCTGCTAGAGGTGATTATCGACGAAACAGAGCGCCGTAAGTGGTTCTTATTCGAGGTCTACCAGGGCGAGAACAACACCAACTAGCCAACAAAAACATTCACCTGTCCAGCGCCGCTGGACAGGTGAATGTTTTTGTTTACTGAACGTTAAGCGTTCACATGCTATTCACCAGGTCCGATGGGCAAATCTGCTCCGTCAGGAAGCGTGTGAATACCTGCTGTCTATCATTTCCTTGCAGACAGGGTCTCATCAGGCGTCTGCCGTAGAAGTAGGTGAAGATGTAGCCCTCGCGGAAAGGATCTCGCAGGAACTCGAGGTCTTTTTGAGCGTATTCTTCAGGCAGCAGCGCGTACTTCATGATATACTGCTTCACTTCATCGTCTGGACGGTCATCACTCATCATGAACCTGGCGTTGCCATCGATGCCTGCCATCAGTTCGCCTGCCCGCGAGACTTTTTCAGTGTCAATATCGATCGGCTCAATGCCAGCCGCCGGGTACAGGTGTTTCCTGGCCCATTGCTCTGCTTCGGTATGAGTAAAGATCATATCAAAAGCGGAGGTGGCGATGCCCTCGCTGATAACGCTCTGCGGGCAGATGATAGGCGCGATGGCCTGCTCGATATAACCACGCTCCCGGTATAAATGCTGCTCTTTCAGAACAAATTCCGTGTGGTGTCCGGGGTAGCCTTCGTGGCAAACAAGATCTATCAGCCAGCGCATGTTCGTGGGCAGGTCGGTGTTCAATTCGACGCGCGAATGATAGTTGCCCAGGTACCAGTTCTCTCCGCCAAAAACCTGGTCAGAGACGACATCCAGTTCTACCTCTTCACCCTGTGGCAAGTCTATGAAGGTCAATACGCGGCGATGAGCTTCATTCATGGCCTGTCGCATGAAATCGACGATCAATCCAGCCTTTTCGCTCGCCAGGTTATACCGTTTTCTAAACGCCTGCAAACGCTCAAAAATGCTGCCATTTCCAGGTAATATTTCGTCATATAGAGCGTGCGCCTCTTCAAAGCGTGTTTCCGGTGTCCAGGTAGGGCGAATGTCGAAGCACTTCTGTACCTCGTCTTCGAGCGTGAAGGTCTCGCCGTTCAACTTGCGACACACCGTCTCCAACGCAATCACCTGCTTCGACAGATAGAGCGCGCGATGTTCCTCGAAGCCCTGCGCGGGCAGCGCGTCGAGCAAGGCCATCGCCGCTCGCACAAGATCAGGCGTGGGCTTTTCCGCTTCATTCTCGACGGCTGCCTTCCACTCTGCCGGCCCATAATAGTAATCGACAAAGCGGCTTTCGGTGAATTTGCGGATGGCTTTGTCCATGCGGAACTGCAACTGGACGTAGTCACGGAACCATTGTTCTGACATTATATACTCCCTGAATTAATCGTGCGGGAGTCCGAGAAGTCCCGCGACGGATATGTCTTCGTCTATAGCTTCCCAGTGAATGCCAACGCCGCGCCCAATCAGTTCCCACTGCTGCCGTTGTTCGTTTGTGGCATGATGAAGACGTGGAAACCATGCGAGGGGCGCACTGATCTCGCGTCCATCAGAAAGACGGACGTGTATATATTTATCGTTAAAATAGACATGTGTTGCGTTCACACTGTACTCCGTCCCCAACACAGTGTCCTGATAAATGTTACTGGATAATAAAACCTCAACGGAATCGCACTCCGACGAGGACAGGCACAAGGCCCCCGCATCCACTCCACTCCGCCCACTGTCCCTACAGTGATAGGGCGGCTACTACAATGGTAAATTGCCATGTTTCTTAGGCGGGTTCGTGTCGCGTTTGTTCTTTAGCATCTCCAATCCGGTAATCAGTTTCGTGCGGGTGAGGCGCGGCTCGATGATTTCGTCAATGTAGCCGCGCGCGGCGGCGATATAGGGGTTGGCGAATTTCTCGGTGTATTCAGCGATCAATTCTTTGCGGCGCTGCTCAGGGTTTGCTGCCTTATCAATCTCGTCTTTGAAGAGGATGTTGACCGCGCCCTCCGCGCCCATGACGGCGATCTCGGCGGTGGGCCAGGCGTAGTTGAGGTCGCCGCGCACATGTTTGCTGTTCATCACGTCGTAGGCTCCGCCGTAGGCTTTGCGCGTAATCACGGTGATCTTAGGCACCGTTGCTTCGCAATAGGCGTAGAGCAGTTTCGCGCCGTGCCGGATGATGCCGTTGTGTTCCTGACCCAGACCCGGCAGGAAGCCCGGCACATCCACAAAAGTGATGATGGGGATATTGAAACAGTCGCAGAAGCGCACAAAACGCGCGGCCTTGTCGGATGAGTTGATGTCCAGCACGCCAGCCAGCGCGCCCGGCTGCTGCGCCACGATGCCGACCGAGCGACCGTTTAGACGCGCGAAGCCGATCACGATATTGGCGGCGAAAAATTCCTGCACCTCGAAGAACTCAGCGTCGTCTACGATATATTTGATGACCGCTTTAATGTCGTAGGGCTTATTCGGGTTGTCGGGAACGATGCTGTTCAATGCCTCTTCCGCGCGCGTTGGCGAGTCCTGTGGTACGACACGCGGTGCGTCTTCCAGGTTGTTGGAGGGAATGTAGCTCATCAATTGACGAATCATGCGGATACAATCGGGTTCGCCAGGGCAGGAGAAGTGCGCTACGCCGCTTTTGCTGTTGTGAACCATCGCGCCGCCCAGTTCTTCAAAGGTGACATCCTCGTGCGTCACAGTTTTGAGTACGTTTGGCCCGGTGACAAACATATAGCTGGTCTGCTCGACCATAAAAATAAAGTCGGTGATGGCAGGCGAGTAGACCGCGCCGCCGGCGCATGGCCCCATGATGGCGGAAATCTGCGGCACTACGCCCGACGCCAGCGTGTTGCGCAGAAATATATCGGCATACGCGCCCAGGCTCACCACGCCCTCTTGAATACGCGCCCCGCCAGAGTCGTTCAGGCCGATGACGGGCGCGCCATTCTTCATGGCGTGATCCATGACCTTGCAAATTTTTTCTGAGTGCGCCTCCGAAAGCGAGCCGCCAAAGACGGTGAAGTCCTGCGAGAAGACGTAGACCAGCCTGCCATCGATCTGACCGTAGCCGGTGACAACGCCGTCGCCTGGAATGATCTGCTCATCCAGGCCGAAATCTTTTGAGCGGTGCGTCACAAACATGTCCAACTCATTGAATGTGCCGGGGTCTAACAACAGATCGATGCGTTCGCGCGCCGTCAACTTGCCTTTTTTATGCTGCGCCTCGATACGCTTGACGCCCCCGCCAAGCATCGCGGCCTCTTTCAACTGCTGCAACTCTGCGAGCTTTTCCCGTGTGGTCTTGTTGCCAGAGGTATCTCGTGGAGTACGTTCGCCGGTGGTCATAGTGCTATCTCCATACAAATATACGCTCAATCGGGTTCGTAGGCAGTATAGCATGTAGCTTGCGAACATGTCTAACCAGGGCTGGTGAATAGGTACGGTGGTGGCGAGGAAGGCGACCGCAAGGGATGTAGAGGACAAGGCGACCGCATGGGTCGCCTCTACTATGACACGGCTATGAAGGGCCGGGTGTCCTTTGTAGAGGCGACCCTTGCGGTCGCCTTGTCCCACCTTTCCTGGCAATCATTCATCGGCTCTGGTAGTCTGTACATATGAGATCTTGCAAGAAACGCACATTCCTGCTATGCTAATAGCAGGGCAATGATGCCATCATTGCCCTGACAGGTTGTACGTCATTCTCGAATGAAAGCGAGAACACATGAATACTCCTCTTCAAAGTACAGGTACAGGTCTAAGTGACGAAGAACTCGGACTGGTGGAATCCGCTGATAGCGATCAGGAGGAAGCACACGCCCAGGGTGAGGCTCACATTCACCTGCCCAATCCCAGTTACTGGCCGCTTCTGGTGAGTGCAGCGATTCTCATCATTATAGTCGGCATACTCATCAGCCATGCGACGATTGCGCTGATTGTTATCGGCTTCCCTCTTTTGCTGATTACCATGATGGGCTGGGCGCTCGAGAACCCGAACGCGCCTAAAGAAGCGCTACCCAAACCGGGTGAATACGCCATGTCCTATGCCGAGGCCGCCACAACGGGTAAGCCTACCGTGCTGGGTCAGGTTGCCCTGCGCGAGGCCGAAGACGTGCTTGAGCAGACCGTTACCATTAGCAGCACCGCCTGGAGCGCGCACCCCGTCAAGGTATTTGTGGAGCGCGAGGGCGTTGTTCTCTCACTCTATGGTAAAGTCGAACTGGAAGCCCAGAAAGGTGAAATCGAAACCGCGCTGCGCAAGATGCCCGGCGTGATCGATGTGTTGAACTTCCTGGTTGCCGAGGATGAATTGCTCAATGCTGTCAATCGTGTGGTCGATGGCATGAAAGCTTCTGGCAAACTCGAAGGGGCGAAGGACATTTCAGTGCTGGTCGAAAACTATATCGTGAGCCTGTACGGTGAAGTTCCCACGCCAGAGATGAAATATGCGCTCGAACGTGAGATCACTGCCATACCGGGCGCGCGCGTGGTCATTAACCATATCGGCCTGGATAAAGACATCCCCGGCAATATGGGCAAAACCTCAAACAGGATTGCGCGTATCTAACCCCTTATCCGGTAAACAAGAAAAATCAGGGCGACTGTAAAAGTCGCCCTGATTTTTTCTTGTTTAGATCATTTCCATTAACCACCCATATAATTGTCAAATCAAAAGACCACCCACTTAATTATCAAGGCTTGACAATTAAGTGGGTGGTCTGGTATACTTGCGAAGAAGAATATACTATTTGGTTTCTCGTTCAGAGGGATGGCGCATTATTATGGAACCAGCAGTGCCGCTTATGGATCTTTCAGAAGCCCAGAGAGCGCAAGCATATATCCTCCTCAGAATCATTCGTCCGGCCGTGGAAAATGGCATTTCTCAGGCGCAGATAGCCCGTACCCATAATGTCCCTGCCAGCACGATTCAGCGCTGGGTCAAGCGGTACCGTGAAAAGGGCATTACTGGTCTGGCTGACGCGGGACGTTCCGATAAAGGAACCTCGCGCCGTTTGCCCCCTGATAGCATCGCACTGGTGAAAGAGCTGGCTTTGCAAACCCCTCTGCGCCCCGTCGCCGAGATTCATCGTCAAGTAATAGCGATTGCGCAGGAGCAGGGATGGAATCCCCCCAGTTATGCGCGTGTTCGTCAGATTTTCGTTGATACTCACATCACGAATATCGCACAACTGGCGGAAGTTTCCACAGAGACTGTCTCGCGTGTGTTGAATCAGAAGTCCGACGTAGACCCTGAAGCACGCGCTCGCGTGCTGCGCATCGTGGAAGAACAAGGCTTTATGCCGAACATTGCCGCTCCTGGTCTAAGGAAGCGCAGCCGTCTGATAGGTGTGTTGATCCCTGATCTGACCTGGCCGCTGATCCCGGAGTTGATGCGCGGCATCGGCGAAGTTGTAGGTAGTACCTCGTATGAACTGATCCTGTATAGCATTACCGATGCGAATCACGAGAAAGACCGGAGCGATGTCATTGATCGCATCGTGCGAACGCGGCTGGCGGCTGGCCTGTTGGCGGTTTTTCCGGGCCGCTCGTCGCAGCACCTGGCAAAACTGCACTCGCGCGACTTTCCAGTTGTGCTGATCGACGACCAGGGGATACCGCCCGAAGGAACGCCCTGGATTGGCGCTGATAATCGTCTGGGGGCCTACGAGGCCACCCACCATCTTATTCGCCTGGGGCATCGTCGCATTGCCCATATTCAGGGGCCGCTCAAGTATGAAGTGTCACATGACCGCTTCCAGGGTTATTGTGATGCATTGAAAGAAGCTGATATTTCTCTTGATCCCGCCCTGGTGCTTGAAGGCGATTTCATGCCCCCAACGGGGCGCACCTGCGCCCATGCTTTCTTTGATTTGCCTGCCTGGCAACGCCCCACAGCCATCTTCGCGGGGAGCGACTATATGGCCTATGGAGCTATCTCGGCGGCAGAGCAGCGCGGCCTGCGCGTACCTGATGATGTGGCTGTGGTCGGCTTCGACGATAACCCGTCATCCGCTCACATGGAGCCAGCACTGACAACTGTGCGGCAGCCATTCTATGAGATGGGCCGCCGCGCCAGCGAAATTCTGCTGGGCCTCGTAGACTCACCACGCCCGGTGAATGGCCTGAACCATCACAACGGCTGGATGCCCGGAGCGTCCGCGTCACTTTTCAATGAACCCGCTCACATCAAAATGCCGACCAGCTTTATCGTGCGTGCGTCCTGTGGCGCTTCCCGCCGCGTCACCATTGAGTAAGAAAGGAGTGAGCGCAGACGGTCTGTTTTTGTTGAGGCAACGTTAGTGCATAAATTGCATCGTATCGTTGTCAGGTTGTCCTTTTGTCCTTTCCAGCACATGCTAGAGGCGCGACGCTCTCTGGATGTGCGTAGATCGTCGAACGATTCGTTTTTCCAGCGTTAGGAGGTAAAACGTGACTTCCAATCTAGCATCTTCACCGCGAAGAAACCGCCTGGTTGTAGCGTCCTCGCTACTGCTTGTGCTGGCCCTGATGCTGGCCGCCTGCGGAGGCAGCGGCAATAACAATAGCAATACGCCGACAGCATCCCGATCATCGACACTGCGTATTCTCTCTTCGCCAGGGCAAACTAACCCCGACCTTTTCAACCCGTTCTTCAATACCAACCAGGGAGGCGACTATGGCGCTCAAGGGTTGTTGTATGAAGAGCTTTACTTTACTAACCTGTATAACGGCCAGACTTCACCCTGGCTGGCGAGTAGCGCCACGTTCTCCTCTGATCTGACGCAGTTGACATTCAAGCTGCGCACAGATGTGAAATGGAATGACGGCCAGCCTTTCACGAGCGCCGATGTTGTCTTCACCTTTAACTTGATGCAGCAGAATCCCGCTCTTGACCAGGGTTCATTATGGACCACGCTCATCAAGAGCGTCAGCGCGCCCGATAGCAGCACGGTGGTATTCACGTTGCAACATGCCGACAGCACCGCGCTTTTCCGTATCGGCGACCAGGTCTTCATCGTGCCGCAGCATATCTGGTCAACTATCAGCGGCGACCCGGCCAAATTCGCCAATGACAGCAAGCCGGTCGGCACCGGCCCCTACATCCTCAAGAGTTGGAGTCCCGATCTGATTACCTACACGCTCAACTCCAATTACTGGGGAACAAAGCCACAGGTTCAGACCATCCAGATTCCCTCGATCAAAGATAATACGACCGCCATTACCGATATGGTCAAGGGCCAGCTCGACTGGTCGGGCATCGGTTGGAGTCCCGACAGCGATGCCGCGTTTAGCGCGAAGGACCCGCAGCACAATCACACCTGGTTCGCCGCGAGCAACACCGTCATGCTCTATCTGAACCTGCGCAAGGCTCCGTTCAATAACCTGCTGGTACGTAAAGCCATCAGCGCGGCGATTGATCGCAGCCAGTTGCCACAGGGGGTGGCACAATATGCCGTGGCTGCTAATCCAACGGGCGTCATCATACCCACCCATAATAGCTGGATCGCGTCACAGTATCAAAGCGCGACCTTCGAGAGCGGCCAGAGCAAGGTCGATAGCTACATGACTCAAGCTGGCTTCACGAAGGGCAGTGATGGTTTCTACCGCGACTCCAGTGGGAAAGTCTTCTCGATGGCTGTAGACGTTGTCTCTGGTTGGAACGACTGGGATCAGGATGTTCAGTTTATCGTAAATGATCTGAACAAAGCTGGTATCAAGGCGTCGATGAATTCAGAGAGCGGCTACACTCCCTACTACACAGCCATCTCGACCGGCGCGTATGATGCCGCCATCAGTTGGACGAACAGCGGCCCCACTCCCTACTACGCCTACCTTGCCATGCTGGACAGCGCTAACGCGGCCCCGCAGGTGGCAGTCGGCACCAACTTCGAGCGCTGGGACGCGACAAGCAGCAACGGCTATTCCGCGAAGACCGATCAACTGCTCACGCAGTACCAGTCAACTTCCGATCCCAATGTTCAGATGCAGGCGATCCAGGGCATCGAGAATATTGTGGTGAGCCAGTTGCCGGTTATTCCTTTGACCGTCAACGTCTACTGGGATGAGTACACGACGACGCATTTCACGGGCTGGCCGAGCGCTTCTAATGCCTATGGCTCAGGCGCTCCTTACACCTTCCCTGATGAAGAGAACGTCATCCTTCACCTGACACCGGCCTAGCCTCCTGGCGCGGTGGGCAGAGGGTTGTTGCCCTCTGCCGGGGTTACAGGGACACCCCTGTAACCCCTCCCCGGAGGGATTGTCTGCCTCTTTGAACCTCTTGACGATATATACTAGAGCTACACAGGCATCCTTGTAGGACAGCACAGCCCGTTCATGTACCTGGCAGAATGCCTCTTTATACCTTACCTTACCGCAAAGGAGATACAGAATGCGCTACCTTTTAAGACGCGCGGGCTTCTACCTGGTAGCATTGTGGGCTGCGGTGACGTTCAATTTCATCATCCCACGTTTGATGCCCGGTAATCCTGCCCTGGCATATATCGCAAAGATTCATGCGCAGAATGTCACGACCGCGCAATACAATGCGATGCTGCAAGAATTTGGTGTGAATCCCAATGTCCCAATATGGAAGCAATATTTCGATTATGTAGGAGCCTTGCTGCATGGTCAACTGGGCATATCGGTCTCACAATTTCCCTCGCAGGTCTCGACCATCCTGGCGCAAAGTCTCCCCTGGACGCTGGGGCTGGTGGGAACCGCCGTTATTTTGAGCTTTTTCATCGGCACTCTGATCGGTATGGTGATCGCCTGGCGGCGTGGCTCCTGGTACGATACAGCGGTGCCGCCCATCCTGACTTTTTTCTCAGCTGTGCCTTATTTCTGGATGGCACTGGCGCTCATTTACGTCTTTGGCGTGAACATGAACTGGTTTCCAACCGATAGCGGATACGATGTGTTCAATGTCACTCCTGGCTGGAGTTCCGATTTCATCATGAGCGTCGCGCAACATGCCATTCTGCCTGTCATAACACTGGTCATTGGTTCGCTGGCCGGCTGGGTGCTGACCATGCGCAACACCATGATTACGACGCTTTCGGAAGATTACGTGTTAATGGCACAGGCCAAGGGGCTGCCTGAAAGACGGGTGATGTTTAATTACGCGGCCCGTAACGCCATTTTGCCCAGTATTACCAGTTTCTCTATCTCGCTGGGCCTGGTGGTAAGTGGCTCCCTGCTTACAGAAATCGTCTTTAACTATCCCGGCATCGGTTTTGCTCTCTATAACGGCGTGCAGGGCGATGATTATCCCCTGGTTGAGGGATGTTTCCTGGTGATTGCTATCGCCGTACTGGTCGCCAATTTCATGTCCGAGCTGGTCTATACGTTCCTTGATCCGCGTGTGCGACAGGGGAGGAACTAATCAATGCAAGCAACCAATCTCACAGATCAGCAAATCACTACCTCCACACTATTAGATAGGGCGAAGGGGCGTGGCAGTGGTATGCTGCGCGTCATCACGTCCAATCCTAAAATCTCGGTTGGCATGGGCATTGTCGTCTTCTTTGTGCTGGTAGCTATCGCGGCACCGCTTCTGACACGCTACGATCCCAACGCGAGTGTCGTGCGTGGTTCGCTCGCTCCATCGTCCGCGCACATCTTCGGCACAACGGGTCTGGGTCAGGATATGTTCGCCCAGATCGTCTACGGGGCGCGCGTTTCTCTCATGATTGGCTTCTTCGCGGCCATCGGCTCCACGCTTTTGCAGATTTTTTTCGGCCTGACCTCGGCCTACTTTGGTGGCCTTGTCGATGATGTACTCTCTTTAATCATCAACGTTTTTCTGGTCTTACCGGGTCTGCCCCTTGCCATTGTACTCGCTTCTCTGGCGAGCAGCGCCGATGCTGCCAATAAAAATGAGTTTGTGCTGGCGATCGTCTTGCTCTTTACCTCGTGGAGCTATGGCGCGCGCGTCTTACGCGCCCAGACGCTCTCCTTGAAAGAGCGCGAGTTCGTAGCAGCCGCGCGTTCCACCGGTGAAACCACGCTGCGCATCATCTTTAGCGAAATCTTGCCCAATGAAATAGCGCTGGTGGCCTCTACCTTTATCGGCACCTTTGTCTACGCGGTGGGCGCAGAGGTGGCCCTGGAGTTTCTGGGGCTGGGCGATACATCGCAGGCGAGTTGGGGCGTGATATTGTACTGGGCGCAGAATAATACAGCGCTCATATCGGGCAAATGGTGGCAATTTGTGCCGGCGGGATTATGTGTGGCAGTACTCTGCGCGGGCCTGGCGTTTATCAATTTCGGTATTGACGAACTGGCGAATCCTCGCCTGCGCATCGAACGCCCCCCACGCAGGCGGGGATTGCCAATCAAGAAAAAGGTGGTTGCATAATGATGAAACCGGTTGTTGCCGAACTTTCCGGGAGGGCGTCTACTCAAAAGCGCACCGAGTTGTTAAGGGTCAAGCATCTCAACGTGGACTATGAGACGGGCGACAAACCTGTCCATGCCGTCAATGATGTGAGCTTTACGCTGCACCGGGGCCAGATTCTGGGACTGGCAGGCGAAAGTGGCAGTGGCAAATCGACGCTAGCCTACGCTATCACCCGCCTGCTCCATCCGCCTGCGGTGATTACCGGCGGGGAAATACTCTATTATCCACGCGAAGAAATGGCCCATAGGGACGCGATTGATCGCGTCTCACAACCCGATGACGCTTGCGAGACGGACGCGATTAATCGCGTCCCTACAGTTGATATACTCCAATTATCCAATAAGGAGTTGAGGGCTTTTCGCTGGCAGGAACTGGCTATTGTCTTCCAGAGCGCCATGAACGCGCTGAATCCGGTGATGCGGCTGGAGACGCAGATTGTGGATGTGTTGCAGGCGCATAATCCATCGATGGGACGCGAGGAGCGCCGCCAGCGCGCGTTGGAATTGCTGCGGCTGGTGGGCATCACGCCTGATCGCCTGCGCAGCTACGCGCATGAGCTGAGCGGCGGCATGAGGCAACGCGCCATCATTGCTATTGCCCTCGCGCTCAACCCGGAAATCATTATTATGGATGAGCCAACCACCGCGCTTGATGTGGTGGTGCAGCGCGATATTCTGGTGGAGCTGATGGCTCTGCGCGAACGCCTGAACTTCGCGGTTATCTTCATTACGCATGACCTCTCACTGCTGCTGGAAGTTGCCGACCAGGTAGCGATCATGTACGCCGGTCGCATTGTGGAAGAAGCTTCATGGCAGCAGCTTTATCGCCATCCACGCCACCCCTACAGCTATGGACTGCTGAATTCGTTTCCCTCGCTGCATGGGGTAAAGCGCAGGATGAGCGGCATCCCAGGCTCTCCGCCTGATCTGCGCAACGTGCCTGCTGGCTGCGCGTTTCGCCCGCGCTGCCCCTTTGCCTTTGAGGAGTGCGGTGAGCGCGTTCCAGCGCTGGCTGTGCCTCTGGTAGAAGAAGTGCATATTGGCGCGCAAGGTCTGGAGCCTGACGGCAAACTGGCAGGCGGTACCCCTGCGACGCGCTCTCAGCAATCCCATGTGGCCTGCCATTTGTATAGCAAGGAGGGGGTGGGGAATAATGAGTAACAATGATGTCAAATTGCAAACCCTTGCGCCCGACGAGGTGAAGAAGCTTCCAGGCGAGCCGATTCTGGAGGCTGTGCATCTGAAGAAAGATTTTCCACTGGGCGCGGTAAAGTGGTTCGGCGCGGCGCGAGCGGTACATGCCGTGGAAGATACGTCGCTGGCTCTCTACCCTGGAAAGGCGACGGCGCTGGTGGGCGAAAGCGGAAGTGGCAAAACAACGGTGGCCCGTTTGCTGGCACGTCTGTACGAGCCAACTGGCGGCGACATTCGCTTTCAGGGAGTACACGCGGCCAAAGGACACCGGGCGGTGCGCGCCTACCGGCGACATGTACAATATATTTTCCAGGACCCCTTTTCGTCCCTGAATCCGGTACATGGCGTTCGCTATCACCTGGGACGCGCGCTGCGCCTGCACGGGTACGTCCGCAGTGCTGATGATGAACGCCGGCAGATTCTGGCGCTACTCGAGCGTGTGAACCTGACCCCTGCCGGGCAGTTTATCGATAAATTCCCCCATCAACTGAGCGGCGGGCAGCGCCAACGTATCGCTATCGCTCGCTCGCTCGCGGTGGGTCCTTCGGTCATCCTGGCGGACGAGCCGGTCTCGATGCTGGACGTTTCTATTCGTCTGGACGTGCTGAATCTGCTGCTGCGCCTCAAGGAAGAGGACGCCCTGGCGTTTCTTTTCATCACGCATGACATTGCCAGCGCGCGCTATTTCGCCGAAGAGACGCTAGTGATGTACGCTGGTCAAATGGTCGAAGGGGGACCAACCGAGGAGGTGATCCAGCATCCGCAGCATCCCTATACACAATTGCTGCTCTCTGCCGCGCCCGATCCCGATACAATGGGACACAGGCAGGCCGCCGCAACCACCGCAGTAGATCGTCGGGATTCATGTGATGGGCGAGCCGGACGCCCACAAGGGGCGTCCCTACATGCCGGGATGGCCCCACCCCTTCAAGCGGAGCCTGACAATCCAGCGGGAGCAGCCAGTCCCTATGTGCGCGGGGAGCCGCCGAGCCTGATTAACCCGCCTGCCGGGTGCCGTTTTCATCCGCGCTGCCCGTATGCTATGCCGGTGTGCAGCCAGCGCCGTCCCGCGCGTACCGACCTGGGCAACGGCCACTGGACACACTGTTTTCTGTATGACGATGGGATGACCGGAAGTGCCGAGACACCCTTACAACGCGCAGTTTCCGCCGGAACGCGCTTAACCACATCTACCGACAATGAACAGGAGAATCGATGAGCATTACCAACGAAACGCAGTCTGTAGGGACGCGATTTATCGCGTCCGATGCTATCCAAACCGCCGGGACGCCCTCGCTCGCGTCCGATACCACCCAAACCGCCGGACCTTTGATCGCGTCCATTGAGACGCAGCCAGCCCTGGCGACGGCTGCCTTCCCGCCCGATTTTCTGTGGGGGGCGGCGACCTCGGCCTACCAGATAGAGGGAGCAGCGCATGAAGATGGGCGCGCTCCCTCTGTATGGGATCGCTTCGCCTCCATGCCTGGCGCTACGTATGAGGGTCAGACGGGCGAGGTCGCGGCGGATCACTATCACCGCATGGCAGAAGATGTCGCGTTGATGGCTGAGCTCAACCTGAGCGCTTATCGTTTCTCGCTCTCCTGGCCGCGCATCCTGCCGCAAGGCACTGGCGCTGTCAATCAACGCGGCCTGGATTTTTATGACCGCCTGGTCGATGCTTTGCTCGCGCGGGGCATCAGTCCTCTCGCCACGCTCTATCACTGGGATCTGCCCGTGACCTTGCAGGATCGCGGCGGCTGGCTTAATCGAGATACGGCCTATGCTTTCGCCGAGTATGCCGAGGTGGTGGCGCGCCGCCTGGGAGACCGTGTGCAATGGTGGGTCACGCACAACGAACCCTGGTGTTCCGCCTACCTCGGCTACGCCCTGGGCATTCATGCGCCGGGCCTGCGAGATAAGCAACTGGCCGTCAATGTTGGACATCATATTCTCCTCTCGCACGGCCTGGCTGTGCCACGTATGCGCGCGCATCTCTCCTCGCAGGCGCAAGTGGGCATTGCTCCCGACTTCTACCCGACTTACGCTGCCGATGAGCGTCCCGAATCGCTGCTCGCGGCCAGACATGCCGATGCTTTCCGCAATCGCTGGTTCCTCGATCCGGTCTTTCTGGGACGCTATCCAGATACCTTGTTCAGCGACCTGGAGGTAGCTCCCCCGCCTATCCAAGCGGATGATTTTTCCATCATCTCTACTCCCATTGACTTTCTGGGCGTCAATTATTATTCGCGTATGATCGTGCGCGGCCATGCTCGCGCTGCCAGCATGACGGACGACACGATGCCCGCCGATAGCTACGAGGCGATTGAACGCATCCCTGGCGCAGCGTACACGGACATGGGCTGGGAGATCTTCCCCGATGGCCTCGCCAACATCCTGACGCGCATTTACCGCGAGTACGCCCCGCCAGCCATGGTTATTACTGAGAGTGGCGCGGCCTTCGACGATCACTGGAATGGCAATGGCGCTATTCACGACCAGCAGCGCATCGACTACCTGCGGGCGCATATTCAAACCGTTGCCGGGGTCATACGCCAGGGGGTTCCCATTAAGGGTTACGTCGTCTGGTCTTTCCTGGACAACTTCGAGTGGTCTGAAGGGTATCGCAAACGCTTTGGACTGGTCTACGTAGACTATCCGACGCAGCAGCGCATCATCAAAGAGAGTGGACGCTGGTACGCCGAACTCATCGCGCAACACAGGCAGGCGAAATAAACGGGGGGGCGGGGCAAAACCCTGCCCTCCCTGAACAATGATACCTCTATGATACCCCTATGCTATCTGCATTCACCTCTTGCTACAGTATAGTTACTCCTGTAAAGCAATGCTGGCTGGCTCGCAACCAGAACACGGTTTTCGAGGGCATTGGCGGGCATATGCAAAACATCTCATTAACAGGAGGAAACAATCACATGGCAATCGTTGTAATGCAGGATTTCCCTGGCGGCACTCAGGAGCAGTACGACCGGGTCACGGAACAACTCAACCTGGGCGGCCACAGCCCACAGGGCAACCTCTATCACGTCGCTGGCCCGGTAGAGGGCGGTCTGCGCGTCGTTGACGTATGGGAATCGCAGGACGCGCTCAACGCTTTCATGGCCGTACTGGGGCCGGTAGCGCAGCAAGAAGGGGTTGCGCCCCCGCAGGTAACGACCTGGCCCGTTCACAATATCCTCACCCCGAAAGGCTACGCAATCGGCGGGTAATGTGTGGGTGTCGTGGCTTTTGCGCTCCAGGTGTCGATTGTCATCCTGAGCGCAGCGAAGGATCTCTGCCGACCAACAAGAGATCCTTCGCTGCGTTCAGGATGACAAAGGAAAGCGAAGGATGACAGGGCCGGTTTTGGCTGGGAATGTTCATCAGGATGTTCTCGCTTCGCTTTGTGCAGATGTGCTGTGGTTGGTCGGTGAAATTGCTCTTGTCACATCTAATAGAGGGTGAAGCTGATGAAACTGGCTGATTGAGTGTAGATTACGGGGCTGAGAGGACTCGAACCTCCGGCCTAGCATTTAGGAAACGCTTGCTCTATCCACTGAGCTACAGCCCCTTCAAACAAATATTACCACAAGCGTCAACATTAGCAAGCCATCTGAGCAACATATAAAGCGAACCATTTCTACTACTTAATTTATTCAGGATTACTCTTAGAATAGCTTATTCGTTGCAATTACCGGATTAATAATCCTTTGAAAAATCTAGCCAGTGAAGTTTAAGAAGGAAATCAGGGATATGGCTCGGAGAAGCGGATTTTTACATTCTCTTGTACGCGCACAGCAAGAAGCCGAGAGGCATCGTATTGCGGTTTTACGACGGCAAGCCAGACTACAGACAGAAGCCGCGAAGGCAGCGGAAAAAGCCCGGAAAAATTATGAACGAGCGGTTGTTGCTGACCAAAAAGAGCGCGTCCGTCTTTATAATGAGTCACGAATCACTCAAGTTAATCTGCAAAACGAACAACTCCAACAAACTATTTCCCGGCTCAGTAATATTCTCACGGAAGCGTTGTCAGTCGATAGCTTCATCAATTTACGAACACTCAAGCAACCTTATAAACCTGTATTTTTCAACGCAGGTCAAATGGGGATGCCAGAACCACCACCTATACTAGAGACGTACCTTCCAATAGCCTTGACAGGATTTCAAAAGATTTTGCCAGGAGCTAAGGAGAAGCATGAACAGGAAAAAGCCAAAGCACATGAACGGCATAAGGCGGATGTAGCAACCCACAGGATACGTGAGGAAGCTCGTTTACGTCGTCTTGCAGAGGCACAATCCTTATTTGAACGTCAAGTTGCAGAGGCAAAACAACAATTAGCTGCTCAACATGCCGAAATTGAAACTTTCCAGCAAGAATTATCTGCTGGTACTCCCTCTGCTGTTATGAACTACTTCACGATGGTATTATCGGCCAGTGACTATCCTGAAGGTTTTCCACAACACGCAAAAATTGCTTATGTACCTGAGTCGAAGCAACTTGTGGTTGAGTATGATTTGCCATCTTTTGAGATAGTGCCAGAAGTTGGTCTTTATAAATATGCAAAGACAAAAGATGAAATAGCCGAAACGCAACGGCCACTCGCACAGCGGAAATCCCTCTATTCCTCTATAGTTGCCCAGGTTGCATTGCGTACCTTGCATGAATTGTTTGAAGCTGACCGTTTGAAACATTTGGATGTTATTGTGTTTAATGCTTACGTCGATAGCATTGATAGAGGGACTGGCCGACCTGTTCGTGCTTGTCTAATAACAGTACGTACAAATCGAGATGTTTTCATGCAGCTAGATTTGAGTAAAGTTGATCCTCTCGCCTGCCTTACTACATTAAATGCCTCGGTCTCGAAAAGCCCTACAGAGCTGGCACCCGTTCGACCTGTATTAGAGTTCAATATGGTCGATCCTCGTTTCATTGAAGAGACTGATGTAATTTCGACACTCGATCAACGGCCTAATCTTATGGATCTCACGCCTTCAGAGTTTGAATCGCTCATTACAAACTTATTTCAGAAGATGGGTTTAGAAACACGACTCACTCAAGCCTCTCGTGATGGAGGAGTTGACTGTGTAGCCTACGATCCACGTCCTATTTTTGGTGGAAAAGTTGTCATTCAGGCAAAACGTTATAAAAATACGGTCGGTGTAAGTTCTGTTCGTGATCTCTTCGGAACCATGCAAAATGAAGGAGCATCAAAAGGGATTTTAGTTACCACCAGTGGTTATGGACAAGCCTCCTATGAATTTGCCGAAGGAAAGCCAATAGAACTATTGAGTGGAAGTAACCTTCTTTACCTTTTAGCTGAACATGCAGCCATTGAAGCGAAAATAGAGATGCCTGATAACTGGCGAGATCCACAACCAGATAATTCATAGTCATTTGTCCCTTTCACCCTTTGCCCCATTACTGCTGCCCCGGCTTGAGTGGCCCTTTTGTCATGTCCAGGATGCAGAGGCGGGTGCCGAAGGGGTCTTCGATGACGGCGCATTTGCCGATGGCAAGGTCAAATGGTTCGATGAGGACACGGCATCCTTTCGTCTGGAACGTTTGGATAGCGGATACGGTATTCTCCACAAGGTAGTAGACTTCGACGCGCGACGGAATATCCGTATGGCAATGTACCACAATCTCGGCATCCGATTCTGGAAAGGCGAGACCTGCTGTGGTTTCATCCCACCATACGGGTCGCAGGCCAAATACATCTCTGTAGTAGGTCATGGCTGCCTGCACGTCTTCAACTTGAATCATCACGCAATCAATCTTTTTCAACATACCTTGTTCCTCTTCAATAGCTAAAAACTCTCGATGTTATTCTCTCTCTATAAATACGCGGCTTAGCTTCGCGCTTGCGTTATGTAAGAGAGGCCATTGCAAGGAATTGCAATGGCCTCTGAAGCAGTGTCTACTGAGCAAACTAGCGGGCGGTGAGCGGCAGCGTTGAGGCTGCGTGGTCAGAGCCAGCAACGACGGCATCATTCGTTAAGGCGAATGATCCCCGGTGAATAGTCAGACCCGTGACTACCGTGAACATCCCTTCGTTGCAGGTAACACCTGTAGTACCACAACTCGTCCCTCCGGTAGGGGCGCTGGCGTCAGCAACGACCGGGAAGGCTACCCCGCTGCCATTGAAGGAGGTGGACATGTAATCACCCACCATTCTTCCCTGTGTGGTGTTCGCTAGCCACGAGAGGGTCATTGGCCCGGTAATGTTCGTTGTCAATGTCCAGTGGCTCCCGCCGTCTGTCGAGGACGAGTAGCCGATGTCGAGCTTACAGGTGGAACTGCTACAACTGGAAACCGGGTAATAGTAGTAAGCGAGTACGAGGTGAGCTGTACTGCCAGAAGTGGATTTATCGACGGCAATTCCGGGAATGAAGTGATCGACTCCGCTGCCAACGGCATCGGCGGGAATGCGCGTTACTGCCGACCACGTCGTGCCATTCGATGAGGTACTCATCACAATATCATTAGCCCGGCAGCGTGATTCAAAACGGCAATCTTCCCAGACGACGAAGACTTTTCCGGCTCCATCAATTTCAGCAGAGGGCAGGGGGCCTGAACGTATACTGCCAGCATCTGTATGCGAGCGAATGCTGGCAACGGTAACAGTGCTGCTCCAACTGGTGCCACCGTTGGTAGAGCTGAAGGCCAGCACGGAGGTTTCGTTAGCGTTGTCGATGGGAACAATGACGGTCCCGTTGGGCTGGACGAGAGGCTGGCCGCCGATGCCTGTCGCATTGTTGGCCGTGTTCTTCTGGCTGCCCCAGGTATTTCCGCCATCTGTGGAGGTACTCATGTGAATGACGTTGCCTCCACCATTGTCATCCCATTCCGCGTAACAATGGCCGTAAAAAGCGCTCGTCGAGGTGCTATCACAGACAATCCAGTCTTTGTCGAGGTTCTCGCTGCCACTGGCTGCATGTACCACGACCGGATTACTCCAGGTAGTCCCTCCGTTCGTAGACTGGTTGACGATCACAGCCGCGCCCAGCACGGAACCGCCAGAAGTAGAAATGGCAAGTGAGGCGATCATCCAGGTATTGTGCGCGGCATCGTAGGCAACCGTCGGGTCGCTGACACGATTGTAAGGGCCGGCAGGCGTGGCGAAGACGGTTGTACCGGGCAAGAAGCCGTTGGTCCAACTGCCACCATCATTAGTAGAGGTTGCCCAGCCGGTATTGGATGCTCCCCCATCGGTGAAGCGGCCCGACTGGATAGCCGCTACGATAGTCGAGCCAAACGAATACGTATCAGGCTCAACCATCGTATGATGTTCGCTGGTGCTGTTGGTGTACGGGTCGCTACTAATCTGGACGGTGGGGACGGCAGCGAAGGCGAAAATACTGGTGGCAAGGGTCAACACAAGAGCGAGGGTAACGGCGAGGATGGCACGAGTCCGCCATCTGGAGAAAGAGAAACGAGACATGTGTGAGGTTCCTCCCTGAAAAATTGGTGGACGGTGGCAGTAAATGAGACGCAATAAGAAGTAACGCGCTACTAAGGCAATAGCAGATGAGCTAATCGTACATGAAAAAAGTTCATCTGTCAATTGCCAGGAGGAGCTGAGATGGGGGAAGAGGAAGGCGACCCTTGCGGTCGCCTTCCTTCCCACCATCGCAACATTCACAAACCTGACAATGGATGAGCGGCGATTCTCATGTGAGAATCGCCGCTAAGCCTGCGGGTGACGTGTCAAAAATGTTCTTTAGCGGAACATGGTTTTCACTTCCGAGATGAGTGAGTGGCAGCCTGTCACTGGCTGACGAACCTCACCCCCGGTCCCGGAGCGAATTGAGCGTAGGTGATGCGCAGGGGTGCGCGCCCCCAGCTCATATTGCTGGCAATGACATGACCATTGTTGAGGATGCGCTCCACGATCGCTACATGACCCAGCGAGTAGGCTCCTTCGACCCAGGGTTGCAGCACAATGATGGCTCCGGGTGAGGGACGGGACGAGACGCGCCAGCCAAATTGATAGGCGCGCGCCACCCACTGCCAGGCGTTGGCCTGCATTTTCCAGGGAACAAAGACGCCGTGCAACTGGAAATAACGTTGATCAGCCCACCAGGTGCAGGCCCCGTAGGGGAAGACGTTGCGCGCTCCGGTGGGAAAGCCTTGCTGCTTATTGACCTGCTGGAGGTTGCTGCCAGCCCGCGCGATGCAGATAAGCTGCCCCCTGTAAATACGATTGGGGTTGGCGAGCCGGTTTTCAGCAGCCAGCAACCTCCAATTCACTCCGTAGCGCGATGCAATCTTGCTTAGAGTATCGCCATGCGCCACAATATAGATGCGCGGGCAAAGGCTTTGCGCCTCTGCCTTGCCACTATTCAAGCTGAGACCCGTTGCTACAACGAGCAGAGCCAGTATGATAACAACGTACCTTGTCACTGCTACCTGTGTATAGCGCCGGAAGCTTTCAGCTATCCACTTACTCAATGGTTTATCTGAGGACTTCCAGACTTGTTGGTGTGTTTGCAATATTTCCTTCCTTTGCCAGACAACGTGCAACCGACTGAGATTGCAACACCCGCAAGCTTTTTTCTTCCATCACGCCTGTTACAGCGTTCTTTCACACTATACACAGTGACACAAAATGATGGAGTGAGACACACAACCAGGACAGAGGCACGCCTCTGTCCTGGTTGTGTGTCTCACTCCATCATTTCTTACTCTTCGATGTGCTTGCCCTGTTCCTGATCGTAATT